>VXNZ01000053.1 GCA_009840355.1 Chloroflexota bacterium | reverse complement strand
CAGAGCCGACAGCGACAGATACTCCAAGCCCTACTGCCACCGCTACGCACACCTCGACGCCCACTCACACGCCAACAATCACACCCACTACCACCCCAACGGCAACGGAGGAGCCTCCTACGCGCAGAAGCAGAACGAAGCCGACATCGACGCCTCCGCCGACCGATACGCCCGCGCCAACGGAAACGCCGGTCCCGACGGCGACATTCGTGCCAACGGCGACGATGACGGCGACGGCTGAACCTTTCCCCACCGAACAGGCAAAGCCGGAGCCAACTCCCGAACCCACAAGTCGTCCGTCACGCAGACAGAATACTGCCACGCCGACTCACACGGCAACGGCGACCGAAACCGCTACGCCGGTTCCTACTACCACACCCACATTTACGCCGACACCCACTTCTTCACCGACGCAGACGGCTACGCCTAGCGCTACCGCGACAAATACTCCCACACAGACGCCCACTGTCACGCCTACTCATACGGCAACGGCGACCGAAACCGCTACGCCGGTTCCTACCGCCACACCCACGTTTACGCCGACACCTACGCCCGTACCGACGCACACAGCGACACCTTTGCCAACGCCGGCACCATCCCTGTTTTTCGTCAATTGGCAGCCGCCGCAACTTCCGGTCATCGGCAATGCCGCTCCTCGCATCCGCAACGCGCTGGACACAATCACTAACGCGCCTCGCCAGCGCATGACGCTCGTGCTTGTGCTGGCGTTCACCTTTGTTCTGGCGCTGGGCGCCTTCGCCTATCTGCTGTTGAGAAGACGGTAGGTGGGAATGCCATGGTGCGAGGGCGTCGCTAGTCCTCTTCCACCGCTGCCGGTATTTTTGATGCCGAGGGGATAGTCAGGGTGAACTCTGTGAACGCGCCGAACGCGGTGTCCACCGTCAGGTGTCCTCCCAGCCTTCTGGCTACATCGGCTGCGATGGGAAGGCCCAGCCCCGCGCCGAGCGCCCCGTCGCGAGTCGAGAAGAATGGATTGAAGATATGCCCCAGAACGTCCTCCGAGATTCCTGTCCCGTTGTCCCTTATCCTCACCTCAACCATGCCGGACTCCTCTATGTCCCGGCGGCTGGAGATATGCAGCATAGGATTATAGCTGTCCCCTGACTCCTCTTTTCTCATTAACATAGCGTAGCAAGCATTCGAGACGATGTTGACGATTGCCTCGCCAAAGTCATGCTCGGCAAGCGGGACCTCACCCACTCCCGAATCAAGGTCGAATACGCGCTCCACGGAGAACTCCTTCCATTGTGATTCGAACGCTTCACAGCCTGTATTTACAATCTGCGGCAGCATCGCGTTCATATCCACGGGCACCGGCTCTCCGCCCTCAACGCCCATAGCTCTCATTCTCTCGACAATCGCCAGCGCTCGCCCACCATTCACGCATACCCTGTTCAGGCTGTCCGAAATCTCTCCGCTAATTTCCTCGAGCAGTTCAACATCATCCTCTGACATTCCTGCCTTGTAAGTATCCAGCATCTCGGAGAGTTCGTCGTACAGCTCAAGCGAGCCTTCGGAGAAGTTCGTGACGAAGTTCAGCGGATTGCTTATTTCATGCGCCACGCCTGAAACGAGTTCACCAAGAGCCGCGAGCTTTTCCTGGGCAACCAGGCGTGCCTGCATTTGCTTCAGCTCTTCATTCGCTTCGCGCAGCTCTCCGTACAGCTTTTCGACAAGATTAAGCCGCTGTACTTCGAGCGCCTGCTGCCGGAATACCTCAAGCGCATTCGCCAGTTCGCCGATTTCGTCCTCTCCGATCTCAGGCACGGGAGTTTCAAGGTCCCCGCCCGCCATGTTACGCATCCGGTCGGACATCCTGGACAGACGCCTGACCATTCCGTTGCCAACCCACAGCCAAGCCGCGAGAGTTGCGGCGACTACGCTCACCACACTGATTATCGTCAGTAACAGACGTCCTTGGTCGAAACTGCTTACCGCAAGTCCGAGCGTGGACGAAGAGTGGCTGCCGGCGTTGGAAAGGAAAGTTGTCAGAGAGTTGTCCAGCGCGGCGCTTGACTCGCTGAATGACTCCGCCAAATCGTCTGCCTGCGCCCGAAGCGCCAATTGCTGGGATCGAACGGCGAAGACTCCTTCCCTTTCGGCCAGCGCCGCCACAGACTCGTCAATGCCTCTGGCGTGCAGTTGAGCGAATGCGTCCCATTCATGTTCCAACGCTATTTCGTCATCGGCAAGCGATGCGCGCTTCAATGCCAGAAGTGCCATCAGGGAAGGAGCGTCTTCAACGGATACCGCGTCGATGCGGTCCTGAAGCTCTTTTGCCGCTAAGTCCGCCTCAAGAGCCGCCGTTCGATTGATCATGAGGTTGTCGATGATGCCGGTCAGCTCGTATGCTGCCTCCTGGGTTGTCTGCGCGTATGCCGCTAGCTCAGGAACACTACCAGCAGTACCAAGGGAGTTATCCAGTCTTTTGAGGGGTTCGGAAACCGCGCCGCCTTCAATTGCGTGATTGCTCGATTGGGTTTCTGCCAGCAGTTCCATGCCAATCGAACGTAGCCGTTCCGCTTCTCTCGTAGCTTGCCATGAGGCTTCGAGGGCAGGGACGGATTCCGATGATGCCTGGTAATTGAGGTCTCCACTCCGTTCGAAGTAGTAAACGCCCACGGCGCTCGATACCAGTGTCAGTAAGACCGCGAAACCCAGAGCGATGTATAGTTTTGTGCCTATACGCTGCCATATACGTGCAAGAGAACCCATACCTGCAAAACTCTCCTACTTTGGTGCCATTCGTCCAACAGGGCGACCTGGAGAGAGTTTATAACGAGGGATGCGGATGGTAAAGCGTTATGTGCATGTCAGGGTCTTTCAGTTGTCACCCTGAACGGAGTGAAGGGTCTAAAATCTAGGCAAAGAAATAAGATTTGCCATAGTCGGCGCTTTCAGATTTCTCGCTGCGCTCGAAATGACAAGAATAACCGAAAGCCTCTGTGGTTATGTGACTGTCAGGACAATAATTGCATGCATCAGAGTTAACGGATGCCATCGTACATCCCTAGCGCGGCGGCGGTGTGGGTGGACTTGACGGCGCGGCGGGAATGTTGGGTTCGGCGGAGGGGAATACTAGCTTGCGCACGGGGTAGTTTATTTCGATGCCCTCTGCGGTTAGACGCGAGTGGATTACCTTTACTAGATCGCTTGTTAGGAAGAAGCTGCCTATTCTGTCGGTCGCGCGGATGAATACCCAGAAGCTGATGTTGGAATCTCCAAACTCCTCGAAGCCGAACCACGGTTCGCCCTTGACCGCGTACTCAGACTCGTCCACCAGTTCCTGCGCCGCATCGCGCGTTACCCGCTCTACCAGCGCCAGATCGCTGTCGTAGCTCACGCCGCAGTACACCAGCACATCCAGCGCGGGCGACGGGCTGTAAAAGTTCGTTACGATGCTGTTCGCCATCTGAGAATTCGGGATTATCACCAGATTGTTGAACATCGAGCGTATCTTCGTGCTGCGCCAGCCTATTTCCACGACATAGCCTGCCGGGCCGCCTTGCAATTCGATGTAGTCGCCGACATTCAGCTCGCCCTCGGTTACGACATACGTGCCGGCGAAGAAGTTGGCGAGCGTGGGCTGCACCGCCAGCGCGACCGCCAAGCCGCCGATACCCAAGCCCGCGAGTATCGGGCTTATCGGGATGTTCAGCACAGACAGCGCCATCAGGAATGCCAGCGAGTGCACTACCAAAGGCAGCAGACGCTTGAGCGGCGGCAATAGTCTGTCGTCTAATTCCGTGTCCGTGCTGGCAGCGACGCTGCGGATGTACCAGACAAGCGCGGCGTCCAGCAGGCGGTATAGCAGGTACGCCACTTCAGCGATGACGACGACCAGCCACGCGCGGCTGATGTAATCGCCGTAGCCCGCTATCAGCGTGTACGGCGGGGTTTCGAGATTGGTGAGTATCAGCAGCGCGATGAACAGCCCGGACAGCGCGATGAACAGCACCAAGGGACCTCGCACCACGCCAAGCAGCTCTTCGTCTAGCGTGCCGCGAGTCCGGCGCGCCCATCGATTTATGATAACGCGCAGAATCACATTCACGATTCCTGCCGCTATCAGGAACGCGATAAAGACAACCGCGGCGCTCGTCGGCCCGCCCCAATTCGTCTGGCTTATAAACGGCGGCAGCATCTAAATCCTTTCTATATCCTGCAATTTGTCAGGTTCCTTTGAAGGTACCATCCTATCTGTCCTGTCCATCCTGTTGAGACGATACCCGATCGTAGCCGGGCACAGGCTTCATAAATCCCTGATGTTCCGCGCTGTTTTTGTCATTCCAAACGCAGCGAGGAATCTGAAGCATGTCCTGCGAAGGCAGGGATCGTTGCATGCAGACCTGTTTCCGACTTTAGATTTCTCGCTTCGCTCGAAATGACAGGGATAAATTGCGGGTGACATTTATATGTTGCAGATGACAAGTATGAATTGTAATTGTGAAATCGTCTTCCTGTTAGATTTCTGAAGGGGAGAAGGGATGTGGCGAAATCACTCCACCGACACTAAGTCGCGTATGTTGTCGATGATGCCTATGCCTATGCCGTCCACTTCCAGCAGCGCGTCGATGCTGGCAAAATCGCCGTTTGCTTCGCGGTGGCCGACGATTGCTTGCGCTCGCACTTCGCCGATGTTGGGCAGCGTCTTTAGCAGCGTAACATCCGCGCTGTTCAGGTTGACCTTGCCGTCGCTGCCCTGCCCTGATTGCGCAGACGATGCGGCGGCATTGCCATTTGCGCTGCGGCTGTTCGCTCTGCCGCCGTTTGATGCCTGAGCGCCGGCGGCGGATATTTTCTCGCCTACTCTTGGCTCGCCTACTCTTGGGATGTGCCAGTGGTCTTCGTCTTGGACTACAACCGCTAGATTGATAGCAGACAGATCGGCGTTCTCGGTCGCGCCGCCTGCCAGCAGCAGCACACTCGCCAAACGGCTGCCTTCGTACATGATATACACGCCGGGATTGACTACGGCACCGCTGATGTACACGCCAACATCAGGCTCGGGCGGCACCGGGGTGCTCGTCGGCACGGGCGTTGGCGTCGGCGCAATCTCGACTACCTGCACATCGCCTGCGGACGCGCCGGGCAGAACGGTTATCGCCACTCCGCCCACGATCGCAAGCGCGACCAGCACTCCCAGCAGGATATAGATGAAGTTCAGCCTCATGCCACCTCGTGCCAGCCAAATGCTTTGCTTATAGTAGGCGGCACTAATATGACGCAATGGCGCGTAGGGTGTCAAGGGTGGGGGTGAGTGATGGGCATTGGCGTGGATAGATTAGACCGGCGTTGTAGGTTTGCTCATCTTTGATTCGCCCTAGTACCAAGTCCGCCTGATATTGGCACAAGTATAAGAAATGGGTTAGATACTG
>VXNZ01000052.1 GCA_009840355.1 Chloroflexota bacterium | reverse complement strand
ACGAACTCCCCGTTGAGTTTGGCCAGCTTCACGTAGGAGTCGTTGACCTCCCCGATGATCCGGGGGCTCCAGTACTCATCGAACTGTGACAGCTTGTCAGCGAGGTCTATCAGGTCCATCTCTGTCTCCCGGACAATTCTTCTACTGCCAGCCCATGCTGCCGAACCAGACGCCGCTACGGTAATTCTCAACGCCTTGCCGGGCGTAGGGAACCGTGTTCTCCGGCAGGTCGGCCATGTCGAACCAGCGCAGGTCGTCGCACTTGTCCGGCTCCATGTTGGTTACTTGGCCCGACCACGCCGAGGCCTTCAGGAAGGGGACTACCTAGCTGTTTAGCCCGAGGTGTGAGTAGCAAGGTGTTGACCTAGAATCAGACGGTTATTATGTTGGCTCCATTCCTATGGCGTGGAGTCAAGTGTGAGACTAGTTAAGCAGGGTATTCTCACTGGCCATCCCAGAGATGTGTTCAAAGACTTACGCTGTAGACTAATGTCATTAGAAAAGGAAGGCGTTCCTTTCAAGGTAGGCATAACTGGCCGACCTGAACAGCGGCTCCACGAATACGAACTGTACGAACCTTATGACGTGATGGAGTTGATATACCGCACTAGGTCATCGGGCTATGCACGTGCGTTAGAGCACTATCTCATCTGCTCAGTTTGGTATGAATGCGATAATCAATCAGAGGGTGGTGAAGGTCGTCTGACCAAAGTGCCACCACACTACGTCTATGTAGTGTATAACGAAATCATGGCGCAATAGTATACTAAAGGTATGGAAACTGCATTGCTACCAGTCATCGGTTGGGGATTAGCAGGTTTAAGTCTCTGCTTGCTTTTGAGTGCTAAGGCTCCGAGGAGGGATTTAGCCAGGTTAGTCCTACTATTGAAGCGCATATTCCGACTACGATTCCGATAGTCAGTCCATATTTTTCCTCGCCGCTAGAGTCTTTAATCCAATAGCATGCGCAGCTAGCAGCCAGCGCCAATCCTACGAATATTAGTAAACCGCCCATCTTATGGCTTAGGGAGGGGAACCGAGCTGTTGACTCCCCTCCCTGTTATCTCCGACTAGAGTAAGTCCAGCGCTCGCTCATACGATATTGGAGCCTCACAGTCTCTGAACAGGTACGCGGTTCTGTTCTGGTAGTGAATGCCCTTATCAGCATCGCAAGAGCGGTAGGTGTAGTACTCGAATACTACTTCCGGGCCGAACTCGTCAGCAGGTATGACTCCGGTCTTCTGAGGCAGATGCTCGGCTGAGTTGACTGTCGTCCACCACTCGAACGGTTCCTTATCGTCGAGCGGGAACCTAAGTAGGTACTGGACTACCACCCCATCACCGTTACAGTCTTGCTCAAAGCCTTGCGTGCTATCAGTATTCGCACACCTGGGCTCGTCAGCCGCAGCCGCCACACTGGACAGGGCGAGAATTGTCAGAGCGGTTAGCATAATGGCTAGGATGCTTCGCATACGCATATCGCGTATTCCTTTCTGCGGTGCGGGAAGTGCGCCTAGCACAAGGTGCCCTCTCGCCCGCGTGAGCAGGTTTCTGTCAGGAACCCCTGTGAAGGCAGACAAGAGGGCATGGGTGCCCTGACCCGCGCGGGCTCCGCCTTCCGCCGCACTCGACGGCGAGGGTTCCTGACATTCCTCATCATAGCCCTCTGACTGCGGAAGTCAATAGCAGCCTTGCAAGTTCGACTTTGGGCGCCTACAATAGAAATGCCCGCCAGGTTGGCCGACCCGACGGGCGTGACTCCACAAAGAGGAAAGGAGTCACCTATAGGATTAGCTGTTGAGACGGCAACGTCAAACAAAGAGGGGTTACATGGAACTCTTATCCGAGTTAATCCGACCACTTCAACCGTTCGCCTATATTGCCCTAGCACTATTGTTCATACTTGACAGGTTCAAATAGGCGTCCCAATAGCCTGCAAATAGCCTTGATTAGGGAGCGTTATTGGAGTTAGTATTCTCAATAAGGAGGGCGGCTATGGGTAAGAACTTGACCCTACAGCAGGCGTTTAGGCTATTCGGTACTGAGGAATCGGCTGAGCAGTTCTTCATAAACAGGCGTTGGCCTAATGGCATAGCGTGTTACAAGTGCGGCTCGCTGAACGTGGCTAAGGTCGCTAGTCGTAAGCCCCAACCGTTCCGTTGCCGCGAGCAAGGGTGCCGCCACCACTTCTCAGTCAAGAGCGGCACGCTGATGCACAATTCGAGACTGCCGTTGACCGCTTGGGCGTGGGCAATCTACTTGCTCACTACCGACCCTAAAGGTGTGTCTAGTACCAATCTGACTAAATACTTGGGCGTGCATCAACAAACGGCTTGGTACCTGGCTCATCGGATACGCAAGGCTATGGTGCCTAAGCGTGAGAAGTTTGCAGGTCCGGTTGAGGTCGATGAGACATACGTGGGCGGCTCAGACTACAACCGGCACTTTGACCAGCGTCTAGGCAAATACGCTGGAAAGGTGGCTGTCATAGGGATACTTGATCGTCCTACTAAGCAGGTTAGGGCGCATGTGATAGAGAACGCTGACCGACGCACCATGCATAACTACGTGGTAAAGCGTACAGAGCGTAGTGCAGTGGTTTATAGTGACGAGCATCAAGGCTATGCCAAGCTCCCACGTGAGCATCACACCGTGACTCATAGTTGGGGAGTCTACGCTCGAGGCCGCGTTTCCACTAACGGCATTGAAGCGTTCTGGTCCATATTGAAGAGGAGCTATAAGGGGACGTATCATACTCTTAGCCGTAAGCACCTAAACCGCTACCTGGCGGAATTCAGTAGTCGGCACAACGACCGTGCGCTTGACGCTGTAGACCGTATAGGGAAGATAATCAAGGCGATGGAGGGCAAGCGGCTGCGCTATCAAGACCTAGTAGGAGCTAAGTGATGGCCAAGCCGAGTAAGGCGCGTCCCAAGACTCAGGGGTTGAGGCTCCCAGAGGTCGATGCCTCATTCGACGAGGTAGTGGACTTCGTGCTCAAACCCACCAAGCCCCTCGTCAGCAAGGGCAAGCCTGCCAAGCCTAAGCAGTAGTGGCTACTACATTGACTTTTGGGGGCACTTCGGACTACAGTTCGTCAACTGGTGGAGACGGGGGCGGGAATTGAACCCCGCATATGCGGTTTGTCAGACCGCCGCCTTGAACCACTCGGCCACCCCGTCTCCACCAGTTTATCATTCGATGTCAAGGGAATAGCCCGTCACGTCCAACCCTCGCACGTAGCAGGGGCGTTACTCACACCTCCGGCTAAACAGCTAGGTAGCCCCCTTCAGGAAGAAGTTGACATACTCCCTGTCGCTCATCGAGTGGATGACCCCAACCACTTCCAAGTCCGTCGGCGAGAGGTCTATACCTGCCTCTTCCTTCGCCTCGCGGATCATGGCGGTCTTGAGGTCCTCGCCTGCCTCGACGTGGCCCGCGATCATGCTGTAGGAGCCGTCCGCGAACCCCGTGTCGTACCGACGGAGCATCAGGATACTGTCGCCCCTGACCAGCAGCAGATAGACCGCGATCGGCGCCAGCAGCATCGTTCCCCGGACGAGTCCTCCCTACAGTCCGCGGCCTGCTGTGGCGTCGAGGACTGCGCCCTGCTCCTCGGAGGCGTCGTACTCCC
>VXNZ01000051.1 GCA_009840355.1 Chloroflexota bacterium | reverse complement strand
ACCAGGGTGACGCACCCCAGTTTTAGAATACGGATTGATAAGCTCTCGCAATTTCCGGTCATTGCGTCGTTACGGTTTCCTGCTGTGGGGATTTAGCCTCTGTCCGGGCTCACGTACCACTCGTTGATGTATGCGGAACGAGTCATCCATCTGCTTCACCGGAGGAGACATCAATCCGATCACATTCGAAGCGCATTTCACAGGCTACAGGTTATACCAGTTCGTTTTAGTTATGACATGAAAGAGACAACTACATGAAGCGTCTGTTTTGCTTAACAAAAAGTAACGGATAGCAAATTGCAGCCCCAGTCCCAACTACCTTATCTGCGAATTGGTGCTCATCGGGCACGAAAGACTGCCGGCCTGTGCTAGGCGATTCAGTATGGAGGCGAGCAGATCTTCGCCGTCTCGCTATGCGCCAATGGCAGTGGGCAGTTCGGCGTATGCGTCTGCTAACATACGTTCAGCAGGTGAGTAACGGAAGCAGCGTTGAAAAGGAGTATGAGATGGTATTGTACCAGTTGGACTACATCCTGCACGAACCCAGTGAGGATCAAGCGTGGCTCTATATGGCAGAGATACCTGACCTCCCCGGCTGTCGCGCATGGGCGGAAAGCGCTAACGCCGTTTTAGCTGAACTGTCCGTTGTAGCCGAGCAGTTCATCATCTCCTACAAAGAGAGAGGTGACCAACTGCCTGCGGCGATAGCCCAGTCTCTGAATGGCCAGGGCCGGATTTCCGTAGCCGTATGACTTACAGAGAATTGACCCGAAAGCTCAGGAGACTAGGGTGCGCCTTCGACCGACAAGCGGGAGGCTCCCATGAAATTTGGATAAACCTATCCAACAATCGGCGCACTAGCGTTCCACGCCATGGTAGTCGGGACTTGGCAACAGGAATGATCCACGGAATCCGAAGGGACTTGGGTATCAGCAGACGGGAATTTGACCGGGCTTAGCGACAGGAAAATCCTGGTAAACGTTGAGGATGTGTAAGCATGGCAGACATACAACCAATCACCGCCAAAGCGGACTACGACGCGGCATTGGCGCGCGTTTCCGAGTTGATGTATGCGCGGACCGGACCAGAGGGACAGATAGAAGACGCGAACCATCCCGCCAGAGTGGAACTTGACGCTCTTGTTGACCTGATAGAAAAGTATGAGAGCGAACACTACCCGATAGAGCACCCCGACGCCGTTACCGCAACCTAGTCTGAGTGCGCGGCACTCAATCCTCCCGCTCGCAGAACACCCGCCGCTCGTCCGGATACACGCCGTCAATCAGTGCCCTGTGAACATACTCGTTGACGCACTCATTGTCTGGATATACGCCGTGCCTCGCGTGGGAAGTCTCCAACAGGTAGCCGTTGCTCAAAACCTCGAAAGCGAATTCCTCGGATTCTCCAAACGAAGTTATCGGGTCAGTGCGGTTGCCGACCACCAAAACAGGTACGCCGCTGCCGTCCAGCGGGACACCGAGAGGCTCCGGCGCGAACTGGTCGTAGAAGGGGCAAGCGCTGGGAAAATCGAAGTCTGACGCTTCTATCAACGGGTATCTTTCTTTGGACAAAGCATCGAACACTGCCGAGTCGTCTAGCCGGGTGGCGCGGTCTAACTTAGGTTTCAGCGCGAAGCTGTCCAAGCAATTGACATGACCCGTGAAGTTCACTGCGGTGGGATCGTCATCCAGCTGCCACATCACATATCCGAGCAAGATTGTCGGGTCGTCGTCGTCCTGCAACTCATGCAATCCCTGCCATAGCGAGGGCCACTCCTCTTCGTCATACAAGGTCGAAACCACACCCAGGAACGCAGCGTATGGAACGCCGCCCGCCGCGTCGTTGACCAGATGCAGCTTCTCGGCGGCGCGATAGTAGTAGCCAATCGGATCGCCGTCATTGTATATCGGACATTCCGGGCTGTCGCACGCCGCCAACGCCCGCTTGAGATTCTCTTCTAAGGGCGCGGACTCCTCAAAAAACTCTTCTATGCGCTCTTGCTGCGTGTTGGCTTCGTCAACCGGGTTGTCCGCGCCGTCCACTACCATCGCTCTGACCGAATCGGGAAAGAGCGTGGCATACCAGACGCCCAGCGCAGAACCGTAAGAGAAGCCGAGATATGATATTTGCTCCGCGCCTAACGCCTTGCGTATTTCGTCCATGTCCCTGGCGACATATTCGCTGTGCAGCAGAGCGCCGACAGGCCCCATAGACTGGATGCACAGATTGGCAGCTGCCTCGCCGACGGCTATCTCTTCCGGCATGTCTATATCGCCGTCGATTGCGCCGAGCAGCGCCAGCCTCTCGCCGGGAGCGCCGCAGGCGAATTCAGGATCAGACACGCCGACTCCACGCGGGTCGAACCCTACGATGTCGAAACGTGATACAAGCTCATCGTCGAAGACATGCTCAGGATAACGGGGAAGCCACAAGCCGCTCTCGCCCGGCCCGCCGGGGTTCACGAACAGGTAGCCTATCCGCTCATCCGGGGAATCGGCGCGGCGCATATTGACCGCGATTTTGATGCTGCCGGCTTCGGGGTTGCGATAGTCCGCGGGAGCGTCCAGTATGCCGCACTCCACCCCGCCGCCGCATGGAAACAAGTCTATCTTTTCGGCGGATGCTTCGGGCGCTTTCTTTCCTGCGGCATCGTCGGAATCCAGCTCGAACGCTCTGTTGAAATCGGCAGTCGCACTGTCGTAATCATCTTCTTTGGCGTGGATGTACCCACGCAGCGCGTAGATTTCTGCCAAGTATGTCTTGATGTCCGCGTCGGCCGGGTCTAGCTTTATTGCTCGCTCGAAATCCGCAATCGCGCTGTCGTAATCGCCTTTGAGGTAATAGGAGTCTCCCCGAAAATAGTAGGCGTAAGAGTCGTCCGGATACAGTGCGAGCGCAACGCTGAAGTCGGCAATCGCGCTGTCGTAGTCATTGATGAAGTAGTGAGCTTCTCCTCGAAAGTAGTAAGCGTCGCCGGCATAGTCCGAATCCGACTCGATTGCAGTGGTGAAGTCGGCAATCGCTTTACCGTAATCATCTTTGAAGTAATAGATCTCTCCACGCAGATAGTAAGCGTCAGCGGCAAAGTCTGAATTCAGTTCGATAGCCTTAGTGAAGTCCGCAATAGCCTTATCGTCGTTATTGTCGAAGTAATGAACCTCTCCCCGGAGGTAGTATGCGTCAGAGTGCCCGGGATTCATCTCTATCGCTTTGTCGAAATCTGCAATCGCAGCGTCATAATCGTAATTCTCGTAGTAGGCGCCTGCTCGCAAGAAATAAGCTGATGCACCTGTGGCCTTAGCAATCTCGCTATTGTTGTTGGGGTCTAGTTCAATCGCTTTGGTGTAATCGGCAATTGCTTTGTCGTAATCCTCTTCTATGATGTAAACAAGCCCTCGGAAATAGTAGGCGTCAACATAGTCCGGATTCAGTTCGATTGCTTTGCTGAGATTGGTTATCGCGTTGTCAATCTCGTCGTTTTCGTAACTATCGACTCCTAGCTCGAAGTATTCTTCATAAGTAAGGGTAGCGGTCGGAGCAGGCGCAGGCGTATGTGTGGCAGTAGGCGCGGGCGTCTTAGTCGGCTGAGGCGTGGAAGTTGCGGTGGGCTGCGCCGCGATCGTCTCTTGCACTCGTGCTTCTACAGTCGCATCCAAGTTGGTGGCATTAACGGGATCGGACACAGTTGCCGGTTCGGGGCTCGTCGTATCACCGCAAGCCGCAAGTGCCATCATGCCGAGAATCAGCGCCACAGCCCACAGACGTTTCATTAGATAACGCCCTCTTCCTTCAACCCAGCCAGTTCCTCATCCGACAGCCCCAGCGTGTCACCGTATATTTCTTCGTTGTGCATCCCAAGCGTGGGTGCGCCATAAGGCTCCGGCAGCTCGCCGCCCGAGAATATCACCGGAAAGCCTGCCACAATGCCCGGCACAGGCTCGGCAATCTTGCCGTGCCGCATGGGGAGCAGACTGCGCCTGTCCCAGAAGTGTCGGTCGTTTATCGCTTCGTCCACGCTGCGAACTGCGCCGCTCGGAACATCGTGAACTTCAAAGCGCTCCAGAGCCTCCGCGCGCGTCAGCTTCTTCACGCGCTTCTGTATCTCCTCGCGCGCCTCGACGACATTCGCCGTGCGGCTATGGAACTCGGCGAAGCGTTCGTCAGTCAGTAGCTCGGGCGCTTCGAGCGCGTTGCACAGACGTACCCACTGGTCGTTGCTCGCCGCAGTGATGGTCAGCTCGCCGTCCGATGTGCGATATAGCCCCGTGGGACCGCCGCGCGTGGTGTTGCCCATACGCAGCGGTAAGCCCATCTCCACATCGTCCTCCAGCGTGTCCATCAGCATTATGGAAGTCAGCGTATCCATCATGGATACATCGAGGTACTGCCCTTTGCCGGTGCGTTCTTTGTCGCGCAGCGCGGCGAGTATCGCGTAGCAGGCGAACAGCGGCGTTACGAGGTCGCCGATGTAGAATCCCACCCGAGTTGGCGGCCCGTCGGGATGCCCGTTGATTTCCATCAGCCCGCTCATGCCCTGAATCTGCGGGTCGTGCGCGGGACGGTCGGCGTACTCGCCGGTCTGCCCGTAGCCGGATATGGAGCAGTAGATGATGCTCGGATTCACGGCGGAAACATCGTCGTAGCCCAAGCCCATGCGCGTGAGCGAGCCGGGCGCGAGGTTTTCCAGCATGACATCGCACGACTTGGCGAGGTCGAGGAACATCTGCCGTCCTTGCGGATGCTTGAGGTTGAGCGTAACGCTCTTGACGCCTTGATTGCGCTTAAGAAATCGGGTGGATATATCTTCGGGCGTCTGCTGCTGCGGGTGCTTGCCTTCTGTCCCGATGAACGGGCCGTTACCGCGCACAGGATCGCCCTTGCCGGGCAGTTCGACTTTAATGACCTCCGCGCCAAGTCGCGCAAAGTTCATGCTGGCGAACGGCCCCGCCAAAAAGCCCGTTACCGCCAGCACCCGTATGTCTTTGAGAGGTTGCATGTTGCCTCCGGTGAAGTTCATCAGTGGTTCAGTATTTCAGTCGGTCAGTCTGTTGGGTATTTTACAACATTCTGCGGTTTGCGCTGCCCGCGTCAGCTAATCGTGTCGGATAGTAACGGGGCTGCTGCAGGCGCAAGTTGCGTATGCGATAAAATAAAAACAGGGCGAACGGAAATTGATTTGAAGTCCGTTCGCCCTGAACTTATGCAAGCAAGCAAATTTCGTTGCCGCACTAACGCCGCAGCGAGAAGTAGCGGATGTCCTCCGGCGGTGCGCCGGGCCCGCCGTTATCCACCAGCACCAGCCTGCCGGAGTGTTCTTCCGTCACGATGAAGCAGATAAAACCTCTGAGACCATTGTCAGGACCGCCCCAGCGCTCTAATGCGAAATCTCGAGGTATAACGATTTCCGCTTGCCCGCCGCAATGTCTTGCTCCGCCCCATAGATAGACGCGGCCATCCGGATAGAGGCGCCTTTCCCTTGCGGTAGCGTTATCATCAGGCGAAGCCTGCACTGTCAGCCTTGTGGCGGCGGCTTTCGCATACGCCTCTGCGTCGCTCTGATGTCCGTTTACCTGAATGTCGATTAGCAAGAATTCATGCCCGCGCGGCGCCCTCTCAGGATTCAAAGCCTCTGTTCTGTCAATCATTTGTGCGGATTCCTTACCCCAGAACACCCTCTCTTCTCTGACTCTCAGAGTTAGTCCGTCCACATTCTCCACAAGTAAGCGCTGCCCGATTGGAACGGGATTGTCCCATGTTAATCCATAAGGGAGTGGCGTTGGAGTTGGCGTGAGCGTGGGCTTGGGTGTGTTCGTTGCCGTGGGCGCGGGTGTGTTCGTAGGTGGCACGGGCGTAGCAGTTGGAGGTTCGGGCGTGTCCGTTGGAGTCGGCGTGATTGTGGGCGGCACAGGTGTGTCCGTAGGTTCAGGTTCGGGCGTGTTCGTAGGCGGCACGGGTGTGTCCGTAGGTTCAGGTTCGGGCGTGTTCGTAGGTGGCACAGGCGTGTTCGTAGGCGGTACGGGCGTGTCCGTGGGTTGCGCTTCAATGGTCGCCTGAACGCTGGTTGAGACGGCTGCGACTACTGCGGCTGTCGCCTGAATCTGAGCTTCCGCGGTCGCCTGAGAGTCGGCTGCGACGGTTGCCTGCACATCCTGCGTCGGCACCGGCGTAGGCGTGAGCGGTGGTAGCGGCTGCGTGGCGGTGGGTTCCTCACCACCACATGCAAGCAGAATTATGCTTAAGGCTGCGATGATCGTAAGAATGAGGGGTTTCACTGCAAATCCTCCAAGCATAGGGAATAAATTGCACCCCATAAATATACAACAGCCAAAACAAACTGTGCTATCAAACAAGTGCGATTAAGTATCGCTTATCTTAACATCGTCGTATATGCCCTTGCTACAGGTATAAGCTTGCGCGGGGTTAGTATCTGTCCTAGATTCAGGACGACCAAGCCAGACCCAGTCCCGCAGCGGCGTTCATAAGCCGCCTATCGCGTGACCACAACAGGTCGGCACCGGCAATCGAGACGGAAGCCAGAGATGAGCGTCGATATAGCCATAGCCGATGCCTCTGCCCATTGGGCGATGTCTTTCGATCAGGGAAAGCACGATGTCATCAGAAGCAACCGGGGACAGAGGTAGCCGCTTGAGTCGAGTCAAAGTCGCGGTACGATTAGGAAGATTGCCACAAGCCAATTCGCCAATCACCATAGGGTGCATCAGCACTTCTCTGCTGTCCAGAAGATTTACAAGCTGCGAGTTTTCTGAATGAAAGTGGTCTATCCACACGAATGTATCCGCGAGAATCATTAGAATGGCTCGCTCCTGCGCCGCGGGATAGGCTTGATGTCGGGCATAGTGCCGCCCATCCTAGCCAGCGCGCGGGCGCTTTCACGCTCAACCAACGCCTTCAAACTCGCGTTCACTATCGCTGTTTTTCCTGATATGCCTGTAAGTTCCTGCGCTTCCTTCAGCAATTCGTCTTCGATGTTCACGGTTGTTCGTATATCAGTCACCTCTTTTCGGATTTACCGGACACAACCGGTTTATCAAACATAATGATTATGCGGCGCGCGTAGGTGCATCATGCGGGCTCGGCCGGTTAGGGGCCAGGGCTGTACGCCGCAGCGCTCTGCCCAGGATTCGTAGAGCGCTATCATCTCGGCGGCTTTGGGCGCGTTGCTTTCGACCAGATTGTTCAGCTCGGTGCGGTCATCGTCCATATCGTAGAGTTCCCACTCTCCGCCGACTTCAGCAACCAGCTTCCAGTTGTCGATGCGCAGCGCGCGGCTGCCCTCGTGCTCCCAGTAGATTGGCAAGTCGCGCTTCCACTCGCCGTTGTCGATGGCGTCCATGAAGCTGACGCCTTCGATGGGCGTGATGTCGTTGCCGTTCAGCTCGGTTGGATATGTCGCGCCACCCGCATCGATGCAGGTCGCTGGGATGTCCGAAATGTGCGTCGGTTCGTGGACTATACCCGCCTGCTTGATGTGCTCCGGCCAACTCACGATGAACGGCGTGGATATGCCGCCTTCGTGCGTCCAGCGCTTGAACAGGCGGAACGGGCTATTGCTCGCGTTTGCCCAGGGCAGGCTGTAGCTCATGAAAGTGTCGCCCGGTCCGGGACGCTGCCCCAGGATGTTGCCCATTTTCACGGATGTGCCGTCCGGATTCGGGCTTGCGTACTGCGACGGCTCCGGCCTATTCGAGTCTTCGGCTAGGAACTCTGCGCAGCCGCCATTGTCCGACAGAAACATCACCAGCGTGTTGTCCTCCGCGCCCATTTCGCGCACCTTGTCCATAATGCGTCCGATGCCCTGATCCATGCGGTCTATCATTGCGGCGTAGGTCGCCATCTTCAGGTCTTCCCAGTCCTTCTCGCTTTCATCTTCCCACGCGGTCGCGGATGCGTTGCGCGGCGAAATCTGCCACTTGTCGCTGAGAATGCCGCTCGCCTTCAGCTCTTCGTGGCGATCGGTGCGCAGCGTGTCCCAGCCGCCGCGATACTTGCCTTCGTAGCGAGCGATGTCTTCTTCGTGCGCGTGCAGCGGCCAGTGCGGTGCGGTGTATGTTACATGCAAAAAGAACGGCTTCTCCGCATCGCCGTTCGCGCTCGCACGGCTGTTTGCGGCGGCGTTCTCGTCGAGCATCTTCACCGCGTTGTCCGTGATGGCGTCCGTGAAGTAGTATCCCGCCGGATCTAGTTCCAGGAAGCGGTCGTCTTCCATCAGCAGGCGGGGGAAGAAGTAGTTTGCGCTGCCGGCGACGATGCCGTAGAAGCGGTCAAAGCCGCGCTGCGTGGGAATCGGGAAGCCTTCGCTACCCTTCAGCTCTTCCCAGCGGCTGTCGTCGAGCAGGTCGTAGCGGCCGCCCACATGCCACTTGCCGCTCATATATGTAGCGTAGCCGGCGGAGCGCAGCACCTCGGCGACTGTGGCGCAATTGCGGTTGAGATAGCCTTGATACTCGGGCGGTCCGAGCGCGTCCATCATGTGCCCGACGCCGGTCTGATGTGGGTTCAGCCCCGTCAGCAGCGATGCGCGAGACGGGCAGCAGCGCGCGGAATTGTACATCTGCGAAAATCGCAGCCCGTTCGCCGCCAGCCCGTCCAAGTTGGGCGTGCGTATCTCCGAGCCGTAGCAGCCCAGGTCCGAATAACCCATGTCGTCCGCCAGAATAAGCAAAATGTTCGGTCGCGTCATTGCATTACCTCAATAAGATTAACAGGATGGATAGGGTAGATAACGATAGGCTATGGATGGATTGTCACGTCAACCGCGCCTGAGCCTGAATAGGACGAATGTCGCGAATGCACGGCATAGTTCTGCCTGCCTACGCCTCTGCCTATTACGCTTGATAACTAACGCTAACCCTTTCTCACGGTTGGACGCCTGCAATCGGCGTTTCGGTTTGGCGATTCTAACAAGTAATTGTCCTTCGATAAGTTCAATACAAGTCCTAATATTAGATGGCTTTTCAGGCGAACCAGCGCATATCGTAACGTATAATATCAGAAGGACGCCGAAACAGTGAGCGATAAGAAATGGGACATACTATCTCACAACTTACGATTACCGACATAGATGCTGTCGACGCTCTCATGAAGAGCAATAGTGCGACACTTGGGTTTCTTCCTAAAGTGGCTCTTTCTGAGTATCTTGAGCGGGGAAATGTGCTCGGCGCTAGGGATGCCGACAATCAACTCGTCGGTTACCTCCTATACGGCTCTACCAAAAGCTACTTTCGTATAGCTCATCTCTGCGTATCTGAACAGAACCGTGGACAGGGGATTGCAAGGCGACTCTTCAATGCTCTGAAAAAAGAGCGGACTACGCAAGGGCGCATACGTTTAAGTTGCCGTCGTGATTTCCCTGCACGCAAGCTATGGCCTAAACTAGGCTTTATTCCGGTTGGTGAGAAACCTGGCCGTTCAGCAGAAGGGCACCTGCTGACTATCTGGCACTACAATCTCCCCAACACAGAAGATCAACTAAGTCTCTTTCAAGCAAGAATATCCGACGACGCAGTCGATGCCGTTATCGATGCTCAGATATTCTTCGACTTCAATGAACCTGACAGCAACAAAGCGATGCCGTCCAAAGCCCTTCTGGAAGATTTCTTGGTGGACTCTCTCAACATCTGGATAGACGACGAGTTACTCGTGGAAATCGACAGAAAAGCCGATGAAGAATGTCGGCAGATATCAATTCAGTGTTCAGATGCTTATGGACGGATCAACTACGACAAGCAAAAATCCGAAGAGATCGAGACCCAACTGAAAGGTATCCTACCCAGTCGTACCGAATCGGAGCAATCAGACATCAGGCACCTTTCTAACACTGCTGCCTCAGAGGCGAACATATTTGTAACAAGAGACACTGTCCTGCTAAAGAAGTCCAAGGAAATCCACGAACTGACTGACCTCGAAGTGCTGTCGCCGGAAGAACTTATCACTCAGATCCATGAAATTTCCGATAGGAAATCGTACACTCCCATTCGTGTATCAGGATTTGAGATCGAGTGGCGAAGACTGACTTCTCACGACATTGCATCCTTTCCTTACGGCTCATTTCTTATCCTCGGGGAAAGAAAAGGAAAGTTGGAGGAGAAATTAAAGTCGTTCTTCGCATATCCGGAACGCTATGAATGTGAACTTCTGTACTCAGAGAATAAACCTGTCTTTGCTCGGGTTCTTGAGAAGGAGGGCGATGAGTACATCGTTGTTCACTTTTCAAGAGTGTCGCCGTCAAGGGACTGTTCACTATTCGAGAGATTTGCAATTGCAGATACTATCTACAGAGCGATCTCCGACAAAATACCTATGGTGAAGTACCTGAAGTCAGACGAGACTCGTCAACTTCGGTCAAATCTGGCAGCAATGGGATTCACAGAAATTGAAGGCGGCTTTGTCCGATTCTGTTTCTCAATATGCATGAGTCAAGCCGAAACTCTAAGTGCAATTTCAGAACTGTCCCCAAACTCCCAGTCAGCTTACCAGAAAATGACGCCTTTAGACTTGGAAATGTATTGCTCTCCCGTGAGCATGTCAGCAAACCAAAGACACTTTCTGATACCCATCAAGGCGTCCTACGCAATGAGCCTTGTAGATAGGTTCCAGTCCGCACAGGACATGTTCGGAGGTAAGCCAAGTGTGCTACTCCGTTGGGACAACGTGTACTATCGCAAAAAATCCTTACATAACATGATCAAAGTTCCCGCTCGTATCCTGTGGTATGTGAGTGGGAAGAACCAACGAAAAGTTGTAGCCGTATCACGCCTTGATGCCGTTGAACTGGACAGACCAAGCGCACTTTATAAGAAATATGCAGGGTTCGGCATACTGGAATGGGAGGACCTTTATGAACTGTGCGATCGGGATGTTGATGCTGACATAATGGCACTGAAGTTTTCCCACACATTTACATTCCGAAATCCAGTCGCTCTTAATGAATTGAGGAAGATTTTCTTGGAGGAAGAGAATCGCAATCTAAATGTGCAATCGCCAGTTCAAATGGACTTCTCAACATTCGAGCGTGTGTTTCAACTTGGATTTTCTAGGGGAAACTGAATGGCAAGAAGGTTGTTGATGTCAATGAAGACTAACTAATTGGTCTTCGCAGCATTGGGTAAAGCATCAGGCAATTAGGTGATTTCTGGAGAATCTGACACCTACTCTGATTTCTGCAAGTCTCTCAATTTCATCCGAAGGCGTCCACAAGCCCAGCATGCCCTTGCACGGTATCAGCTCGACGGGTTGCACATCCGCGAGCAGCCACGCATACGCGCCTTCGTGAAGCGCAATGCATGCCGCGTCCTCATCGGCGGCTTCCATTAGGCGGCAGTCGTACAGCCGCGCAATGGCGATGATGCCGCCGGTAGGAAGATCATCATGAGGGCGCGCGCTGGCGTGGATAGCGAGTGGACCGCGATAGTTCGTGCGCCAAGTGCGCGTCTCGATGGTCTTGCGCCCGTCCGCGACCATGCTCGCCCAAGGTTGCCGCAGCGAAAGCGCCCTTATCATCCTCTATATCCTGTCCATCTTGTTAAGCGCCCACATCGCGCACCAGCCAACCGCGATGCCAAGCAGTAAGCCAACTAGCAAGCGAAAAACGGATAGTGGGAACGAGAATGATGCATCGGCAGAACCCAAGCCCAGTATGACGAAGTGGAACGGTCTGCTTGACGCCGTAACCGCGACGACCGCGCCAACCAGCATGCCGACTGTCGCGGGTATGACGCTTGCGTCGCTGTCGGATTGCCGCGCGAAGACTGCCGCCAAGATTGCGACACAAGCAGCGGCGGCAGGCAGCGCCGCAAATTGGCGTATTGCGTAGATGGGATACACCGACCAATGGATTTCCACGCTTGGAGCGGACAGCGTCAACACTACGACTGCGAGTATGCCGGGCAGGTTGAACGCCACCGCGACTATCGCGCCTATGACTGCGCCCAAACTCGCGGAGATTCGCAGGCGTCCGCTGGTGAGCAGTCCGCTTGCGCCGCCTAGCAGCGCAGCCGCGCCAACTATGCCGCTGAACCTCGTCAGCAGAAAATTGTAGTCCGTGTCGTACTCGCGCGTCTGCGTTGCGAGTACGACGATTATCGCCTGCGCCAAGCACAGCGCAATGCCCACGACAACGCCGACAAGCGTGCCTAGCGCGAAGCCGTCCGCGCGCTGCGGCGCTAAACCGAGCCGTATGTTCGCGCCTGCCAGAGCACCGACGACAACGCCGACGAGAATCTCCGCGAACGAGTGGACGGCGAGTTGGTATCGCCACGCGCCGTCCACATAGTTTTGGAATATCTCGACGCTGCCGTTGATCAGCGCGAGCCATAAGCCGCACACCGCGCCAATCACCACTGCGGCGGCGATGGATTTCAGCAACGGCTTTCTCCCAGGGTCCAACAGGATAGACGGGATATTTCACTCCATCCTAACCTTCCCTCATCAAAGGGGAAGGGACTACTTGGTTGATCAGCGGTCGAACCAGAGGCCGGATAATATCCCGGTTACCGAGCCGACAATGACGCATACTGTAATGCTGGTGAAAAGTGTGGCTATCACTCCTACGGAACCACCAACCAGCACCCCCTTGATGACGGTGAACGACAGTCCCAAGCCTTCATAATGGCCTGCTCGCGCTCCCAGAATGCCGCCTACTATGACGCATGTAAGCGCGCTGGCTGACAGAGTCGGAAACACGGCGGCTGCCTGCGTTTCCTGACTCGCGCCTGATATGACATAGGCGCAGCTGCCGACCACCAGAGCTATGATCACACAAGAAGCGGAGCCGAAGAAGATACCTATCATGCCGCCCAGAAGAGCGTCTCTGGCGTACTCATCAAACAGAGACTTTTTAGGGTTGTGCATAAGCGATTATGCGGATATAGGAGTATCCCCCGCTCCAACCCTCCCCCAATGGGGGGAGGGAGATAAGGATTTCTAAGTCGTTACCGCGCCCAGCGAAGCCGAAGATACCAACTTGGCGTACTTGGCGAGCACGCCGCGATCGTAGTTGGGTGGCGGCGCTGTCCACTCTGCGCGGCGCTGCGAAAGTTCCTCGTCGCTGAGATTCACGTTGAGTTGGCGCGCCTCTGCGTCGAACGACACGATGTCGCCGTCTCGCAGCAATCCGATGGGACCGCCCACAGCCGCTTCCGGCGCGACATGCCCTATGCACGGTCCGCGAGACGCGCCGGAGAAGCGCCCATCCGTCAGCAGCATCGTGGAATCGCCCAATCCGGCACCCATTATTGCGCCCGTTACGGCGAGCATTTCCTGCATGCCCGGTCCGCCCTTCGGACCTTCGTAGCGCACGACAACCACATCGCCGTGGGTGATTTCGCCGTTCACAATCGCGTCGAACGCGGGACGCTCGCCGTCGAACACGCGCGCCGGCCCTTCGTGCGCCGTGTGCTTCGTGCCGGACACCTTGATGACCGCGCCCTCCGGAGCGAGGTTGCCCTTCAGGATGGCGAGTCCGCCGGTCGGGCTGCGAGGCGCGGATACGGGATGAATCACGCGGCTATCCGGCTCCGGCAAGTCAAGTTCGTCTAGGTTCTCTGCGATGGTCTTGCCTGTGATGGTGAGCGCGTCGCCGTGCAGCAAGCCGGCGTCGAGCAGCTGCCTCATCACGACCGGCACGCCGCCGGACTTGTCCATGTCGGACATGACGAAGCGGCCGCCGGGTCGTAGGTCGGTGATGTACGGCGTGCGGCGGCTTATCTCGTCGAAGTCGTCTATGCTCAACTCGACCTGTGCTTCGTGCGCGATGGCGAGCAGGTGCAGCACGGCGTTGGTCGAGCCTCCCATAGCCATGACCACCGTGATGGCGTTCTCGAACGCCTCGCGCGTCATTATGCTCTGCGGCGTTATGCCGCGCTCTAGCATGCTGTACATATACTCGCCTGCCGTGTGCGCCACATTTTCATTGCGCGGATCGACTGCAGGTATGGAAGACGCGCCGGGTATGGACATGCCCATCGCCTCTATCGCGGACGACATCGTGTTTGCGGTGAACATGCCGGAGCATGCGCCCTCGCCGGGGCACGCCACTCGCTCCATAGCGATGAGTTCGTCCAGCGAAAGCTCGCCTGTGGAGAACGCGCCGCACGCTTCGTACATATCTTGAATGTTGATGTCCTGTCCCATGTAGTTACCGGGCAGTATCGCGCCTCCGTACACGAATATGGCGGGCACATCCATCCGCGCCATAGCCATCATCGCGCCGGGCATATTCTTGTCGCAGGCCGCCACCACGATGAGGCCGTCCATTCCCTCCCCGAATGTAACGGTCTCGATGGAATCGGCGATGACCTCGCGGCTGACTAAGGACGCTTTCATGCCCTCGGTGCCCATGGATATGCCGTCGCTGATGGTGATGGTGCCAAACATGAAGGGAACGCTGTTTGCGTCCCACAAGCCTTGCTTGACCTTCTGCGCGATGCGGTCGAGATGCACATTGCAGGGCGTCACATCGCTTGCCAGATTCGCGATGGCGACGAACGGCTTGTTGAAGTCGTCATCCTGCAAGCCTACGGCGCGGAGCATCGAGCGAGCGGGCGCTCTATCCGGCCCGTCCACCACGACATGGCTCTTGTGCCGCAGCATAGAAACTGTGTCGATTGCCATAACTAACTCTTCTCCTTCTCGTTTTTTTGTGCAATCTATTATAGTCCCTTCCCGCCATTCAGGGGGAAGGGCAGAACGGGGCAAACTGACTAAATCAACTCCCAACAGATTAAAAACAATTCACCCGCTCATAGAACTCGCCCGCCAGCCGAATCGTCTCCGCAATCTCCTCCGGCGAGCGCACGCGGCGGAGGTATTCGCCGACGGCAGCGCCCGTCGAGCCGCCGAATTCCACTTCGATAGCCATGCGTTCCATCACATTCATCAGCTCCTCTGCCGGGCGCGTGGAGAACAGCATCGCGTCGCACTTTGCGAAGTGCGTCATCGCCTCCATCTGCGAATATGTGAAGAACTTGTCATAGTCCGATGGCTGAAGCTCGATGCCGCCGATGGTCGTAGGCCCGCCCGAGAACGGTATAAACGCAACCGTCCCCACGAGGACAATCACTACCACCAGCATCGCAATAACAAACGGATGCCGCGCCAACCGCTTGAACCCGCGTCTATGCGGCGCGCGTGCCAGAGCAGGCGGCGGCGTAGGCGGAACAGGCACAGGTGGCACGGGCGCCGCAGCAGATTGCCCCGGGGCAGCCCGACCACGACCCGCAATCGCCCGGAAGCCCGTAACGACAATCGCAATCAGTCCAATTACCGCAAGAATGCCGGTAATCGGACGCAGGATGCCGATCCTATCGTTTCGTTTCGTCTTGGCGTGTTCGTTGTTCATCTCATCACCAAACCCTAAACGAAGTCAGCCATAGCCGCCGAAATCGCGGCGCAGCCAATTTTGCCAGAATTATAGCACGACAACAGCCCGCGAGAACCGACGCATATCAGTTTAGACGATTTCACAAATCCCTAATGTTGTCATTCCCCACTGTTCTTGTCATTCCGAATACTCCTCCCTTGTCATTCCGAACACAGTGAGGAATCTGAAGCATGTCCCTGCGAAGGCAGGGATTGTTGCATGCAGACCTGTTTCCGACTTTAGATTTCTTGCGTTCGCTCGAAATGACAGATATAAATTGCAAATGACAGGCAAAGATTGCATTTATGAAATCGTCTTATCAGTTAGAAATATGCATAAAAATAGGGGTACGCATTTCGCGTACCCCCATGATTTTCGATGTGTGCGAGCGAATCGCGCCGCTATTCGGGCTTGTGCTTTTCGATTAGGGCAAGCGCCCTTTCGTCTAAGCCCACTAGCGGTCTGCCGGAATCGTAGTATGCTATGCCGAGGTCCACGTCGCGGTGAATCTTCTCGAAGTCCCGCGTGCCTTGCCATTCGCTCTTCAATTCGGCGAACAACGCCTCTATCTGCTCCCTCTTGAACATTTTCCCCTCTTGTCCAGTGATAAGGGGCAACCCGCGGGCTGCCCCTATATCTCGCAGCTTGTGCTATCGGCTATTCGTCGCCGCGCGTCGTGCCGCCCTCGTCGAGGATCTTCTTCAGCTCAACGGCGAAGTCCATAATCTCCTCGGTCGGGAGCATGTCGTTCTCTAGCTTCTCCTTGAACTCCTCGAACAGCCACTCTTCGCGGCGTCCGTGCGGAATCTCGAAGAACTGGCGGTTGAACTGTGGCAGCGAACCGGGCCCGAAGTAACCCTTCTCGGGGATTTCGTAGCCCTCGAGGTTGTCCGTGCCCTTACCAAGGACTTCTCCGGTCTCGACATAGTGTTCCATGACGGCAGGCGCGCCGTACTTCTGGATGGGGCAGACTTTCATGCAAACGCCGCAGCCATCGTAACGTGCCATCACCGGACGACAGCGTTCGTAGATGAGCTTGTTCTTTTCGGCGCCTCGCCACCAGACCTTTTCCTTCACCAGCGCGCGCCCCGGGCAGCGGTTCACGCAGACCTGGCAGACCTGGCAGAAGTTGTGCAGACCGTAGTCGATAGGCTCGTCGTAGGTTACCGGCGCGTCGGTGGTGATCATCGCGAGGCGCGCCCTAGAGCCGAAGTGCGGGGAAAGCAACTGGCCATTCGCGCCAAGCTGCCCCAGACCGGCTGCGACGAACATGGGGATGTAAACGCCGCTGTTGTCGTTCGGGCTGTGCACCTGCGCGTGGTAGCCGAGGCTGCGTATGTAGTCCGCGAGGTCGAGCGCGAGCGCGCCTTCGATCTCGTATGTGCCAAAGTGGGCGAACTCAGCCTCAAGGCTGGGGATCGTCTGCGTCTGATAGTAGTCCTGTTCAAGCGCGAGGCAGATGGTGTGCTCGTACTTGACCCAGCGCTTCTTGCTGGCATAGGCATACTTGTGGTCGAACTTGGTGAAGCCAACTTCGCCAAAGCCAAGCTCGCGCGCCTTCAGGCGGATGACATCGGTCATGTTCTTTCCGACTTCGGGCGTGCCGGTGGGCGCCAAATCGCCGGTGAGCAGGGACGCGTCCACAAGGGGCTGGTTCACCTCGTCGTGGCGCTCGCGGTACTTCAGAACTTCCTCGGTATAGACCGTCCAGACCCATTCGCGGTCGGCAGCCTTCTCGATATTCTGCGATTCTACGGGATAGATGCGGCTGTAGAAAGCGACATCCTCATCCTTCTTTGGGATACCGGGCACCGTCGCAAGGTCATCTGCGACGGGTATCTCTACATCGGGTTGCCCATGAAGCCTCCCCGGCCTCTTTACGACATGGCTAACGCTTTTTCTCGGAACTTCCTTAAGCATCTGTAAAGACTCCCTCCCGTAGTTTAGTTTTAGACGCTCTGGCGAGTGTACGACCATTTTCGGCTTATGTCAAGATTGAATACTCATTATTTTCTAATGATTGGGTAAGTGTCCGGGAAGTCTCCAAATTTAAGAATACAAATCTATACTTAAAGATGTGAAAGTTAATGAGAAGAAGTCTTTACTCGTTGAGTTCGACTTCGGCCCTATGGTTGCTCTTGGCTGCGCTGCTGCTATACAGCGGCGCAGTTCAGGCGCAGGGGATTACAGAGAATACCCCCACTCCGCATCCTCCTTCCCCTTCAGACGGAGGCGGAGCGTCCGGAGGCGGAGTGTCAGGCCAGGCCTCGCTTGAAGCCACTCCAACCCACATCCGCCCACCGAGGACGGGGTAACCGATCAAGCCAGTCTGCCAACTCCCACGGGGTTCACCGGCACATCAGGCAGGCGCAGCATAAGTCTTGATTGGAAGGATGTCGTGGGCGCGACCGAGTATGAAGTGGCGCAGTGGGACGGGCATGTAAGCCCTCCGCGCTGGCGCACCCTGCCGTTCAATAGCAACCGGAATTTCACCATCCGCTTCTCCGGTTCGAGCGCAGTAGTAAGCGGGCTGAGAGACGGCGCGAGCTACGCGCATGCGGTTAGAGCAAAGAACGGCAGTTCGCGCTCCAACTGGACATCTTACATCACCACATCCACTATCCTGCCGCCTCCGACCGGGTTCACCGGCGCATCAGGCAGGCGTAGCATAAGCCTTGACTGGAATGATGTCGCCGGAGCAACGCGATATGAAGTGACGCAGTGGGACGGGCATGTAAGCCCTCCGCGCTGGCGCACCCTGCCGTTCAATAGCAACCGGAATTTCACCATCCGTTTCTCGGGTTCGAGCGCAGTAGTGGGAGGGCTGATAGACGGCACGAGCTACGCGCACTCAGTCAGAAGTTACAACGGCAATGTATATTCCGTTTGGACGCCTTATATCACCACATCCGCTTTGCCGAAAAGGGGGGGCGACTCCGACGCCCACTCCAACGGCCACGAACACGCCTACTGCGACGTCGACGCCAACCCGCACACCAACGCCAACGGCTACGAACACGGCGACTGCTACGTCGACACCAACTCGCACATCCACGCCAACGGCCACGAACACGCCTACTGCGACGTCGACGCCAACCCGCACACCAACGC
>VXNZ01000050.1 GCA_009840355.1 Chloroflexota bacterium | reverse complement strand
TGCGCGATCTTTCACCCCCATCCTAACCTTCCCCCATCAAGGGGGAAGGGACTTTTGGACAGCACCTTTCTCCATCAAGGGGGAGGGGACTTTTGGGCAGCGTTCATAGTTGATTTGCAAATTTGCCTACCCCCTGTTAGCCCATCAAGGGGGAAAGGGATTTATGAAATCGTCTCAACAGGATAGTCAGGATGTTAGGGATGGGGCTAGATGCTCGTCTTCTAGCGCCTTTGCCATTTGCAGCGTTTTAGGGGCGAGTTTGCCATCGTATAGCGTATAGCGCGCGGCGAATTCGTTGAGTATCGCCTGTGCTACGGTGTCGTAGGCGGCGCCTTGCACTTCGTCTTCGATGCTGCCGACGGTTTCGGGCGTCCAATCTACGCCTAGCGCGTCGTACACGGGCAGCAGGACATCGCGGATGCGCTCGCTGCCGCTTACGACGACCACGCCGCCGACATGCGCCGCACCCCGGATTAGCCGCTGCCCGACGCCCATCAGCTTGCGCTCGCCGCGCGCGTTGACGCTGTGCTGACCGGGGCAGTACTCGCCTGCGACCTCGCCTACCCGCGCGTCAATGCCTAGACTTCGCAGCGCGCGCAGCATAATGTCGGCGGTCTCGTCGAAGCGCGCCATCACATCGCCGCGCGGCTTCGTCGTGTCGGGCATCGTCCACGAGAATGCGATAGTGCCGTCGTGGAACACCGCCGCGCGTCCGCCCGCCAGCCGTTCGATAGCCTCGAATCCGGCGGCTCGCGCAAAGGCGGCAGCGTCGGCGTATCTTGGCGCGCGCGTGTCCTGCGGTCCGAACGCGACAACATCCGCCGGTGTGTAAATCCGCAGCGTCTCCGGTTCATCGCCGCGCGCGATCTGTCGCAGCAACGCCCGTGATACAGCCGTATCCAGCGCCGCCCGTTCGCGGAATGCCTCGCGGGTAACGCGTATTGTTCGTTCGCTCATGGTAGAGAGGATACCATAGCCTGCGGTGCTCAAAATGCTGGTTTGGGGCTTGATGAGACGACTTTACAAATGCAATTTACCCTTGTCATTTCGAGCGAAGCGAGGAATCTAAAGTCGGAAGCAGGTTTGCATGCGGCGATCCCTGCCTTCGCAGGGACATGCTTTAGATTCCTCACTGCGTTCGGAATGACATGAAAACGGTGTGGGATGACGTGAAAACGATGCGGGATGACAACATTAGGGATTTGTGAAATCGTCTTTGTGATATGCTTGCTGCGCTTTTGATTCGCGCTACCTTACTTTGTAGCGTCCCTTTGATATGAAGCACATTATTGCTGTAAGGAGAAGACGAATATGAAAATCAAGTCTGTACGAGCGGTTTCGGTGAATATACCGCGTACGCCGCCTAAAACGCCGGCTCGGCGTGATGGCTGGAACTCGCATGCGCGGCGCGCTTTACCAATCAATAAGTATCCGGAGTTTCCGCGTATGCACGGGTCGATGCCGGGCGCGAATACGCAAGAGGAGCTTTGGGTGCAGGTCGTCGCAGAGGACGGCACTTACGGGCTGGGGCAGTGCAGTTTCGGCGAGCTTACCGCCACGCTTGTGGACTACCATTTTGGACCGCTGCTTGCCGGGCGCGACTGCTTCGCCACCGAGTTCCTGAACGACCTGATGTGGCGTTCCACGCAACGGTTCGGCGCGGGCGGCATCGCGACCGTCGCGCAGTCCGGCATCGACCTCGCGTTGTGGGACTTGAAGGGCAAGCTTCTCGAACAGCCTGTCTATCGGCTGCTCGGCGGCCCGTGCCGCGACAAGGTTGACTTGTATGTAACATCGGACGATCTCGACTGGTCGATGGAACTCGGCTTCCATGCCTTCAAAGTGAGCAATCCGGTGCACTACGAAGAGGGCATGGACGGGCTGAACATCTTGGACGAGCATATCGGCAGGGCGCGAGATATGGTGGGCTACGATGTGGAGCTGATGTACAATCCTGTGATGTCGTTCAATGTGGAGTTCGCGGTGCGCGTTGCCGAGCGGCTGCGAAAGTATGGCTTGCGCTGGCTGGAAGAACCGCTAATCCCAACCGACCTCGAGGGGCATATCGAACTGCGAAAGGCGATAAACTGGGTGCCGCTCGCCACCGGCGAAGACCACCACGGCAGGCATGCGTTCCGCCAACTCATCGAGCATCGCGCGATAGACATTGCGCAGCCCGACCTCAAGTGGTGCGGTGGGCTGACTGAAGCGGTGAAGATATACACCATCGCGGAGGCGGCGGGCATCGCGACGATACCGCACGCAGGCGCGGGCACACCATACGGGCAGCACTTCGGCATGGCAATGCCCGAATCGCCGATGGCGGAGTTCTGGATGGGCTCGGACCCCGGCGTGCCGCTGGAGGAGGTCTGCCCTATCCCCGGCATGCCAATGCCTAAGGACGGCTATGTTGTGCCGTCGGACGCGCCCGGTTTCGGCATGGAAATACAGGACGAGTGGATAACGCCGTGGGACCATACCGCGGCGATGAAGACGCTGGGATAAGTGTGCAATGAGAGAAACTACCTGCCGTCCGTATATCGAGGGCGGCAGGTAGTGTTGCGGTTTGAGGCAAAAAGCCCCTTCACGCTTTGATAGGGAAGGCTAGACGGGGAAGGTTAGGATGTGGGCGAATCCGCTAATCTTCGCGGCACAACGCAGATGCCACCGGAGCGCGCGCCTTATTATTATGAATTGTCCGGTTGTATGAACAAGTCGGACTGCATCGCCGCGCGTTGCGGTGTTTAACTTGCATGCCATATAATTGCGGACAGGCGACTGACGTGCGGCTGTGCCGCATTTTGCCGTGTATTCCCGTAGCGGTGTTTCGAGATAGTGTCCGGGCCGGTACCCTCGTACCGGCGGTAGGAGGTCAACGATGAGCAGCGACCTTGCAATGATAGCCCACTTGATGCGGCGCGCAGGCTTTGGCGCTTCGCGCGAAGAGCTGGAACGGCGGCTTGCCGTCGGGTATGAAGAGACGGTCGAAGACTTGCTGCACCCGGAGCGGCAGGAGCCGGTGGACATCTACGAGTTCCTGCGCTATCACCATTTGCAGTGGAAGCCGGGCACGCTCGGCGGCGTCGGGCAGGTAAGCTGGGTCTGGCGGATGATTAACACGAAGGCGCCACTGGAAGAAAAAATGTGCCTGTTCTGGCACCAGATTTTCGCAACGGGCGTGTCGAAGGTCGATCACTATGACGAAATTACGGATATGATCGACATGTTCCGCGAGAAGGGCATGGGCAAGTACCGTGACCTGCTGCTGGCGGTGTCGAAGAACCCGGCGATGCTATTCTGGCTGGACAACAACGAGAACCACGCGACCGCCGTGAACGAAAACTGGGGCAGAGAACTGCTCGAGCTGTTCAGCATGGGCGTGAGCAACTACACCGAAGACGATGTGCGCGAATGCTCTCGCGCGTTCACCGGCTGGACTATGACGCCCAAGTTGCCGCGCTTCCACATGGGCAGGTGGGACTGGTACTTCGAGTACAGGGAAGACGACCACGACCACGGCGATAAGACATTCCTCGGCGAGACGGGCGACTTCAATGGTGAAGACATCATCGATATCATCCTGAAGCAGCCCGCCACGGCGCGGTTCGTGGCGCGACACCTGTACAGCTTCTTCGTGGCTGACGAGGTGCAGGTGCCCGCGTGGCCGGTGACGCCGCCGAACGATCCCGAAGCCATCGACTTCCTGTCGAATGCGCTGATGGAGACGGACTACGATATTCGCGCCGTGCTGCGTATGCTCTTCAACTCCGACTTCTTCAAGGCGGCGCTGTTCCGCAAGGTGAAGAACCCGACCGAAGTCGTCGTCAGCACACTGCGGATGGCAGGCGACGCCGAGCTGCCCACGCCGGACATATACGCGTGGGCGAACCACATCACCTATATGGGGCAGGAACTGCTCAATCCGCCGAGCGTAGAAGGCTGGCACTCCGGTGTCGAGTGGATAAACAGCGGCGCGTTGATGAAGCGAACGAACTTCGTCGCGGATATGGTGAACGAGACGGACCGACCCGGCATACGCAGGCTTATCGAGCGCGCGCAAGCGGAGTCGACCACGCCCGAGGCACTGGTGGATGCATGCCTCGACTTGATGGGGCCGTTGCAGTTCAACGAAGGCACACGCGCCGAACTCGTGGCGCATGCCGTGCAGAACGGCGTGTGCGGCGGCGACGGCAAGTCCGACGCCGAGGGCGCGCGAGAGATTGCGGAGCTTCTGCAGCTCATCGTGTCCACGCGAGAGTATATGTTTGCGTAGCGTCTTGCGAGATTTCCGCGATATTTCTGTATAGTCCCACCACAACACACAAAACCGCTTGACTGCGAGGTAAGCGCCTATGCTGACGAGAATAGTTGCCGATAGAGTGTACGACTACAGCCATGTCGTGGGCGGGCGGCAGATAACGGGGATGCTGACGCTGACGGTCGGGCAGGACGACGATGTTTTCGTGCTGCTGCGCCGCCCGCAGAACAGCAATATCACGAAGATTACCATCGGAGATATGCCCGGCGACGAAGAGATTTTGACTCAGTTCGGCACGTGCGGCGACGGCGGCGGGGAGTTTATGTGGCCCGCAGGCGTGGCGGTGGACAGCGACGAGAATGTGTATGTAACCGACGAGTGGCTGCACCGCGTATCGGTGTTCGACAAGGACGGCGGCTTTCTGCGGATGTTCGGCGAGCTTGGCAGCGGTCCGGGGCAGTTCAACCGCCCGTCCGGCATCGCGATCGACAACAACGACGACCTGTATGTGTCCGACACGCTCAATCACCGCGTGCAGAAGTTGGACAAGTTCGGCAACCCGAGCATTGTGTTCGGGCAGCGTGGCGATGGCGACGGCGAGTTGAACGCGCCGTGGGGCTTGACCGTGGACTCCTGCGGATGCGTGTATGTCGCCGACCACAAGAACCACCGCATACAGAAATTCGACGCGGACGGCGAGTTTGTGTTCAGGCTGGGCGAGCTTGGCGACGGCGAGGCGCAGTTCGATCACCCGACCGATGTCGCGGTCGATCCGGAAGGCGACATATATGTGTGCGACTGGGTGAACAACCGCGTGCAGGCGTATGACGCGGACGCCAACTACATCACGACATTCTCCGGGGACGCGCAAGAGTTGTCTAAGTGGCAGCACGAGTATGTGCTGAGCAACCCGGACGTGTACAAGGCGCGGCGGCGGGTGTACAGCCTCGAACCCGAGTGGCGGTTCGCGCTGCCGATGGCGGTGGAGTTCGACCCGGTGAAGTCGCGGCTGCTGGTGGTTGACCCACAGCGCTGGCGGATACAGATATACAACAAGCTAGACAACTACGACGACCCGCAGTTTAATATCTAGCCTTTACATCGCTATCCAGTCTTACCGGCTGCGTTTACCGGCTGCCGCGGAGTCTTGGGTCTAGGATGTCGCGGAGGGCGTCACCTAGTAGGTTGATGCCGAAGGCGGTGAAGGTCAGGGCTAATCCGGGGAAGACGCTCGTCCAGGGTCCCGCGGCGATGTAGCGCTCCTGCGCCTGTCCTAGCATGTTGCCCCAAGTCGGGATGTTGGGCGGCACGCCTAGCCCGAGGAAGCTTAGGCTTGCCTCCGTTACGATTGCGCCGCCTAGCACCGCTGAGCCCACGACTATGACGGGCGCCATGCAGTTCGGCGTTATGTGACGGAACATTACCCGCCAGTCGTCTGCGCCAACGGCACGCGCCGCCTCCGCGTACTGGCTCGCCTTGACGCTGAGCGCGACGGAGCGCACCGTTCTGACCGTGCCCGGCACGCGCACCGCCGTTATCGCGATGATGACCGCCGTCAGCGATGGTCCCATCGCCGCCATCAGCGTGAGCGCGAGCACAAGTCCCGGCAGCGCCTGCATAGAGTCCACGACGCGCTGCAGCAGCAGGTCGAGCGTCTTGCCGAAGTATGCGCTTGCCACCCCTAGCGCCGTGCCTAGTACGCTGCTCGTTACGACCGCTATGAAGCCCACCAGCAGAGACACGCGCGAGCCGTAGATTACTCGGCTCAGCACATCGCGCGCGATATGGTCTGTGCCGAACCAGTGTTTCGTGTCCGGCGGCGTCAGCCGCGATGTGCGGTCGGATATTTCCGGGTCATACGGGCTGATGACCGGCGCGAATATCGCCACCAGAATGGCGAAAATCAGAATGAACCCGCCGAGCGCGCCGAGCGGCTTCGATTTCACAAGCCACCACGCCCGTATGAGCAGGCTTTGCTTCCTGCTCATGCCGAACTCTACGGCGAGGGTCGCTTCAACGGACTTGTCGGTCATTATGACGCCTTTGGCGGTGCGAGATTATTCCGGTGTGGTTCTTCGTGCGTAGATTGGGGATTGGGATTGCTCGCGGGGCAACTATTCGTAGCGTATGCGTGGGTCTAGCCAGCCGTACAGCAGGTCAACCATTAGGTTGACGGACAGGAAGATGAACGCGATGAACATCACCAGGAATTGCACCATCGGGAAGTCCCGCGTGTTGATGGCGAAGATGAGCAGCCGTCCTATTCCCGGCAGGCTGAAGACGCTCTCGATGACGACCGAGCCGCCCAGTAGAAAGCCGAACTGCACGCCGAATAATGTTAGCACGGGCAGCGCGGCGTTCTTCAAGGCATGTCGGAGTACGACTACGCGCTCTAGTAAGCCCTTCGCCATTGCGGTGCGGATGTAGTCTTCGCGCAGCACTTCGAGCATCTGCGAGCGTGTCATCCTGGCTGCGACCGCGTTCGTGGAATACGCAAGCGCGACGGCGGGGAATATGAGCTGTATGAAGTTCGTCTTCAGATCAACCCACGGCGCGGTGTAGCCGAGCGGCGGAAACCAGTTGAACCAGAGCGACAGGCATAATAGCAGCAGCGCGCCAACCCAGAATGTTGGCATTGCCAAGCCGATGATGGCGAAGATGCGCAGGAAGTAGTCTATCCAGGTGTCTTGGCGCGTGGCGGATATGATGCCCATTGGCACGGCGAAGGCTATGGCGAGGAATATCGCCATAAACGCGAACTGGAATGTCAGCGGCAGGCGCGGTCGCACTTCTTCCCATATCGGGCGGTTGGTGAAGAACGAATCGCCGAAGTCCAACTGCACCGCGCTGGCGATCCACTTGACATACTGCACATAGATGGGCGCGTCCAAGCCCAAACGCCGGCGCACACGGTCCAACTCATCCTGCGTGAACGAACCTTCGCCTTCGTACCCGGCGAGCATTATGAACGCAGGGTCGCCCGGCACGATTCGCAGGATGATGAATACGATGAGGGATACCCCAATCAGGGTTGGGAAGAAGAGGAGCAGTCTTCGGACTACATAGGCGCGCAACAGTCAACCTTCCCTGTCATACTAGGTTCTGTTGACATTTGGTTAATGAAGCGTTTCGGACTTGAAAATCAAATCTATTCTGCCATGCCACACCATTTGTCATGTCATTCCCGACTTTATCCTGTCATTCCGAACGCAGTGAGGAATCTAAAATCATTGCGCGTAAGCCGGTTCACGACTTTAGATTTCTCGCTTCACTCGAAATGACAGGGAAATGGCGAAATGTCAACGCTGCCTAGGCAGCCCAAAACGAAACGGTGCACTTGGCAGACTCTTCGCTACGGTATTCGTGGTGATTCGTGCCCCCGTCTCGTGCCTCCCCCTTGACGCGGGGGAAGGCACTTATCCTACCCATTCTGTACATCATGATACTTAACGCGCTTGTTAGGCGTTTCGGGGCATTGGGGATGCCCGCCCGGATACGGCAGCGGCACAGGGCATTGCCCCGACCTAGCGGCAGGGCTCTTCTTGGTCCAGCCAGACGCGGTCGAAGCGGTAGTTGTTTTGTCCGAGCGCGCGGGGCTGAGTGTAGTCCTTTACGCAGCTGTACTGCAAGTGGAAGCCAATGCCCTGCGTGCCGGGTATGTACGGCACATCCTGCAGCAGAATGTCGGTCATCTGGCGCAGCAGCTCGCCGCGCTTGCTCTGATCGACTTCCTGCTTTTCTTCATTGAACAGCGCGATGAACTCGGCGTTCTCCCAGCCTTGATAGTTGCGGCCGGCGGTGGGCAGCCAGAGCAGGTCGTTCGCGGCGTCCGGGTCAAGGAAGTTAAGCCCGGTGCCCTGCCAGTTAATCTCGAAGTCGCCCTGCTGGTAGGCGGCGAACCCTGCCGCGCTCTCCATCGGGCGCAGCGTCAGGTCGATGCCGATTTCCTTCCACTGCTGCGCGACTATCGCCGAGTAGTCCGGATACGGTCCGACCTTGCGGAAGGTGATGGTCGCGTCGAAGCCGTCCGGGTATCCCGCTTCGGCTAGCAGGCGCTTTGCCTCTTCGATGTCCTCTGCCTTTTGGTCGAAGCGGAAGCCGGGGATTTGCATGTAGTCTTCAACAGTGTAAATCCAATCGAAAATGCAGGGGTAATAGCACTGCGGCTCGCCGCCTGCCGGGTGAATCAGCTCAATCATCGCTTCGCGGTCGGTGGCGAGCTGCAAGGCTTGGCGCACACGCACATCATCGAAGGGAGCGTTGCGCAAGTTGATGTGGATGCCGCCCACTCCAAAGCCTACCGTCTCGCTCACGAAGAGCCGGTCGCCCATCTGTTCGCGAATGGCAATGTCGTCGTCCGCGCCGAATGCGGGGAAGACGGCTTCCTTGTGCGCGTGTCCGGTGCGGAACGCCGCCACGCGCGAACTAGGGTCGGTTACGATGACATGCCGCACGCCGTCGAGATACGGGAATGGCTGGTCGTAGTAGCTCGCGTTGCGCTCCACCTCGAACGATATGCCGCGCTGGTAGTTCTTCAAGATGAACGGTCCTGCGCCTATCACTTCGTCGAGTTCAAGCTGGCGTCCGGGGTCCGCGCCGGTGTCAACCTCTTCAAGGATGGACTTTGGCGGAATGGAAATCCACGGCGATGCGACGCAGCCAAGGAATCCGACCGCCGGGTCTTTCAGCGAGACTTGCAGCGTCGCCGGATCTACCGCCTGCGCGCCGTCCATAAAGCCGCGGATGCAGCCGGAACGCGGCATCGCGATGTCGTTGGGGCGTTCTACCATGCGGTTGAGCGAGTACGCCATATCTTCCGAGCTGACCGCCGTGCCGTCGCTGTATGTTACTCCGTCGCGCACCTTGAAGGTATAGACCTTGCCGCTGGAATCCACTTCCCACGAAGTGGCGAGGTCAGGGACAACATCAACCCAAGTCTCGGTGCTGTACTGCAAGATGCCGGGGTAGATGTGCGTCATGTACGACAGTTCGGCGACCGATGTGTTGCGGTGCGGGTCGGTGTGCCCTAGGTCGAAGCCCGCAAGGGGGACTAGGATGCCGCCGGGAATCGCCTGCTGACCGGTCGGCGTAGGAGCCGGTCTGCGTTCCTGCGCGACTGCCGCTATCGCCACTGTCGGCACAGGGAGCGGCGCGCCGGACTGCACGGGCGCAGCGGGCGCAGCGGGCGCGGGTTGCGCCGGTGCTTGTGGCTGAGCCGGCGCCGCTTGCTGCTGTGGCGCAGGTGCCTGTGCGGGCGCTGCCGCCGGCGCCGCCTGCTGCTGTGGCGCGCTGGCAGGCTGTGGAGTCGCCGCGCCGCCGCAAGCCGCTACGAACAGCGCGGTAATCGTGATTGCCAATAGTCCAAACGCGATTTTACCCAGTTTCATAGTGCGAACCTCCGGCAACGAGCGTAGATTGGGCAAGAGTGTAACATCGGCACATGAGTATATCAAGCGCGGATAATTAACATTGATACGCGGCATAGTCCTTGATAGCCAAGCATAATTGTCGTATCTCGCCCTGCCCATCCCGCATATCAATACATAAAATGGCTTGACATATACGAACAATAGTCCTAATATGTTTGCGTGATGGGACGGAGAGAACGGAGGTTATGGATGGAAGATAGGATTCGGTCGATGAGCATGAGCATCGTGCGGCGTGACGCGATGGACGACACTCGGCGCAGTGTGGTCATCGCGGCGAACGATAGAGCGCGGACGGCGCCGGAGATAGACCTTGCGGGGCTGCGGTTCGACAATTATCGCCGCAATCCGGTGGTGATGTGGGCGCACGATTCGACGGGGCGGTCGCCGTCCGGCGGGCTGCCCATCGGCAGAACGCTGAACATCAGCCGCGCTGAGGACGGCGGTATCGTGGCGGAGTTCGAGTTCCTGGAGGACGACCCGTTCGCGCAGCGCATACGGAACGCATGGGACAAGGGTTTTCTGCAAGCGGCGTCGATAAGCTGGCTGCCCACGGAGAGCGTACCCGCCAAGCAAGGCGGCGTGCGGGATGTGCGGGCGGAACTGCTGGAATGGTCAATCGTGTCCGTGCCGGCAGACCCGGACGCGCTGCGCGAGACTCACCGGAGAATGCTCGATTCGCTGATAGAGGACGGAACTGACATGGATGGATGGGATGGGGAAGACTATCACCCCCATCCTAACCTTCCCCTATCAAGGGGGAAGGGATTTAACGGAGTGGATGAGAAAGGGAGGATTGGGATGACGACTACGGACATTCAGGGAATCAAGAAGGACTTAGCGGACATCAATTCGTTCGTGCGCGAGCGGTTCGAGCCGGTGAGCGGCGAGATTGGGCTGCTGCGCGAAGAGACGGAGCGCATCGCGCGGACGGTGAACTCGGCGGTCGAGCGCGAGCGCAGCGTCCGGCGCAATGCGCTGAGCGGCTACGCGCAGGATGCCGCGCTGCCCACCGTGCCGTCGGGCGCTTACGCGGGCATGGACATTCTGGATTTGGCGCTGGTGCGGCGGTTCGCGCATTCGCAGCGGCGCGAAGGCTTCGGTCCCGCTTGGATCGAGCGCGCGGAAGAGGCGAAGCGGCTGCTTGCGGCGAGTATCACGTCATCGGACATACAGGCGTCGCACACGGCGGCGGAGCGGCAGCTCGAACGCTGGTTCAGCGTGGACTCGAAAGACACCGGGCAGTTTCAGGGCTTCAGCCGTCAGCTGCTGGGCGCAATGACACGCGCGGCGATGGACAGCACGACCGCAGGCAGCGGCGACGAACTGGTGGCAACGCTCGAAGCGCGCGAACTGTGGCAGGATGTGAACTTGCAGACGCTTGTCGCGCCGCTCGTGCCGACATTCCCGATGCCGTCTAACCCGTTTGAAGTGCCGCGTCAGCTCGGCGATGTGAACTTCTTCCCCGGCACGGAGAACACGGCGAGCACGGACACCGCGCTCGCCACCGGCAGGACAACGCTGACCGCGTTCGAGCTTGTCGGGCAGGTGCCGTACAGTTTCACGCTGGAAGAGGACGGCGTTATCGCGATGCTGCCGGAGATTCGCGCTAGTCTGGTGCGCAATGTCGCGGAGGTACTGGACGACATCATCCTGAATGCGGACAGAACCAAGACGAACGGCATCAACACGGACGGCGCGACGATTTCGGCGAGCACTTCGGGCAAGGCGCACTGGCTGGTGGGCTACGACGGCATCATTCATCTGCCGCTGGTGGACAACACATCGCAGGCGAACAATCACAACGCAGCCGTGTCGGATGATATGTTCAACGAGCTGCGGACGAAGCTGGGCAAGTACGGCGCGCGCCCGTCGCAGTTGGCGTGGGTTATGGATGTGAACACTTTCATCCGCGCGCAGTCGGTGGAGCAGTTCAGGACGATGGACAAGCTCGGACCGAACGCCACGCTGCTTACGGGCATGCTGGGCGCGGTCGAGGGCATACCGGTCATCGTGTCCGAGCAGATGGCGCTCGCGGACGCGGACGGCAAGATTACGGACGGCGCGGCGACGAACACAAAGGGTCGTCTGCTGCTGGTGAACCGCACGCAGTGGGCGCAGGGCTTCCGCCGGCAGCTGATGATAGACGTTGACCGCGACACGCAGAAACGCCAGACGGTCGTGACGGTGAGCTTCCGGCACGCGCTGGCGGAGCGCAGCGGATCGCGCGGCACGGCGACGCACACAGGCTTGCAATACAACATCGACCTAGCGTAACACCAGACCGACATGGGACATGGGATGGAGGGGATGGACAGGATATATCCCTTCCATCTTGTACATCCATGTTTGCTTGAAGGATTGTTCTATGACACATGCATACATAACGCCGGACGCGCTGAAAAGTCCGTCCGCGCTGAACATCACCGGGACGGCGAATGATGACAGGCTGCTGGCGCTGGCAGAGGCGGCGAGCGGCGCGATAGATCGCTGGTGCAACCGGCACTTTTACGCGCGGCGGGCGACGATACGGCTGGACGGAAGCGGCGAAACGACTATCGGCGTGCCGGATCTCGTGAGCGTGGACGGCGTGCGGATTTATGGCGGCATCAGAGGACCGGCGACGCCATGGAGCGCGGCCGACTACGACCTGCTGCCCTACGACGCGGATCCGGCATCGGCGGGCAATCCGTATTCGCGTCCATACACGCGGCTGCTTGCCACCGGCGCGGCGATCGGCAGGGCGATATTCCCGGCCGGTCGCGGCAATGTTGAGGTCGAAGGCGTATGGGGTTGGTGGCAGCATCTGCGGCGCATATCGCGTGTCGTGGGCGCAAACGCCGGTGCCGATACTGCGACTATCTTGCTGTCCGCTGCCGTAAGTGGGAGTGCCGAAGTTGGCGCGGGCAACACGCTGCTGATTGGCAGCGAGCAGATATATGTGCTGGCGCGCGACGGCGATACGATGGCAGTGCGGCGCGGAGTGAACGGCACGACGGCGGCATCGATAGCGCAAAACGCGCCGATAGACATCTATGAATATCCGCCGCCCGTGGGCGAGGCTGCGTTGCTGCTCGCGGTGCGCCTTTGGCACGGAGCGCGCGGCGGCGTGGACGACTGGCAAACAAGCGAAATCGGCATGGACTCCGACATCGGCTTGCTGCTAGGCGCCTACCGCAAGCCCGCGCTTGGTGTCTATTAATAACCGATGGACAGGATGGTTAGGATTTTGAGGGAATGGTGATGGCGAACGAAATCGGTGTAGCGAAGCGGGGGCTGGCGTCTGTTCTGTCGAACATAGACGGGCTGCGGGTATTCGACCACGCGCCGGACAGCGTGCACGAATTCCCGGCGGCAATTGTGCGTCTGGAATCGCGCGAGTCGGTGGAGACGCTTGGCGGCGCGGTCAGGGGGAGCATGCGCGTGGAAGTGCTAGTTTCGGCGGCGGACGCGCGGCAGGCAGAAGCGATGCTAGACGCGCTGGTAGAGCCGCAGGGCGCGCGCAGCATCGAGGCGGCAGCGAACACCGACCCAAGCTGGGACGGTGCCGTGGACTATGGCCACCTGCTAAGCGTGGACAACATCGGCGCTCGCAAGACACGCGGCGCAAACTGCGTAGGCGCGGATTTCCGGTTTGTCTTCATGGCGCGGGGGTAAGGGGCATGAGAACGGCGGCTAGGGTTCGTCCACATTAGTATGAAATGACGCTGGTATGATAATATCAAGCACACCGCTTCAGCAGGGCGAATTCGAGGAGGCGATGTATGACTGCCATTGCCGACAAATGGCGAACCCAACCGATGTATAGCTTCGTTGAAGCCGCGCGCCTCGCCAATGTGTCAACGACCACCGTCAAAAACTGGTTCCTTGGATACTCAACGAAAGCCAAAGGCGCTGTGCCTCCGTTGTTCCCCGGAGGTGTCGCCGGTGGGTCAATGCTGTCCTACCTTCAGCTAATGGAAACAGTCGTTGCCGCGCGATTCAGAATGGTTGACAATGCGCGTTATCGTGATGTGCATGCCGCCTATCGGAACGCCGCGGAAATCTTGAAAGTCGAGTATCCCTTTGCTCATCTGAAATTGGAGTCGCTGGGGGGACATATCATCGCTCGGCTTGAAGGCGAAGATATTGGAGGCAGCCTGCAAGCGTTTGACAACCCGGCGCAGTGGTCCTTGCCCGGGCTTATCATCGACACAATTCTCCAAGTCGAGTACGAAGATGAACTTGCGGCGAAATGGTTCCCCTTAGGCAAAGAGTATCCCATCGTAATCGACCCGCGTATTAGCTCTGGCATCCCTACTATCAAAGGCAGAGGAATCAGCGTGAACGCCGTCTTCAAGCGTTGGCGCGCGGGTAACAAGATTGGATTCATCGCCGAAGATTTGGAGATGGAAGCCGATGTCGTGGAAACTGTGTTGCAGTATGGGGACGGAATTGCAGCGTGATACTTCTCTGCGATGAGGATATAGGCACCGGAGTTCCCATCGCTTTAACTGCTGTTGGATATGACGCAAGGGCGCTTGTGAGGCAAGGATGGGGAGGCATGCCCGATGTGGAGTGGCTGGCTTTGGCCGGAAGCCTTGGGATGCTGGTTCTTAGCTGCAACAAGAAGATGCTACTTATTTCTACCGAGCGCCAGGCGATCGTAGATGCAGGTATTGGCATCATATTCCTGACGACCGGCGAAGAACGCCCTCCCAGAGTTCTGCTTACCTTGCTTAGGGTGTGGGAAACTCTCGAAGGAGTTGACACGAACGAACCGCGTCCCTTCGCCAAGTTCCTCTCGCCAAACGGCAGGCTATCGGACGAATACAGAGGCCTGAGGCTCTGATATGCGCTCGCCCAAGGCTCTTGCTGGCGTACCTTTCTGCTGTTCGCTTCTAACTCCGTGGGTGCGGGTCTGCGCTGAACTCTGCCGTTACTGATGTGCTTGGGGTTGCGACCGCAACCGAACCGTAGAGCGGTCAACGGCGTTTCCATGTGTCCACCAGCGCTTCGCCGTCTTCGTCGCTCACGCCCCACATCTTGAAGTGGATGCGGATGTCGTCGTACACCAGCCTGTCCGACGGCGGCGGGTTCGGGTCGCGGTACGCCTCGACGCTGACGTCCATCCATTCGAGCGGGCGCTCTTCCTCTTGCGCGACGCGCTCGATCATATTGACCGCGCATGCCGATATGCCGCCGAGGAATAGCTCACCTGCGCCAATTTCCTCGCCGCCGGAGTCGTCGGCGACCCAGTGATGGTTGCGCGCGTTGCATATCGCGCGCCCAAGCGTGCCGGTGCTGTAACTCCGCACGGCGTAAGCCAGACTCAGTTCCGTCATAACGAACCTCCCTTTGCGTATCTCACTTCGGTCGCGTCAATCCTATCAGACAGTATCTGCGAGTGATTATACTCTGCCGCGTCGATTATGCCATTTTCAATATCTGGCGCGGCGTCAGCGCCCATAGCAGGCGGGCGCGTTCCGGCGTGTTCGCGGGGTCAATCGACAGTTTGCAGAGCGCGCCTTTCTTGAGCTTGACGATGTCAGCGACGCTGCCGGTGAGCGCAAAGGCGACAAGGTTGCTAAGGTGCGGCTCGTGCCCGACGACCATCACATCGGCAACGGCGGAGTGATGCGTGGCAATGTCGTGAAGAATCGCGCTCGGGTGCGCTTCAGGCACAAGGGCAATGGACGACACCATACGCGGCGGCGATTCCAATCCTTGCCGCACAATGTCAGCCGTCTGCGCGGCGCGCACGAGCGGGCTGGCGATAAGCACATCCGGAGCGATGCCAATGGCGTTCATCCCCGCAACTTGGCGGCGCATGCGGTCAATGCCCCTGCCGGTAAGAGGACGCAAATCGTCGTCCGGGTATTCGCGGCTATCGCGGTCGGCAGCGATGCCGTGCCTGAGTATGTAGAGGTTCATTGGTTTTGCCCTCACCCTAAGCCTCTCCTTCCGGGAGAGGGGATGTTCGTCACCCCCATCCTAACCTTCCCCCGTCAAGGGGGAAGGAATTATGTAGCAGCGACAGTTTCGGCAGGCTCGTCGTGAGCAACGGATTCGCAGTCCTGCTCGCTAGAGCATCCCTTTACTTCGAGGCGAATGCCTTCGTGCTGCCGGATATGCTTGATTATGTCGAAGAGGTCGTTCACGCTTGTGTCGTGGTCGGGATGGCACATGCGCTTGATGTCGTCGGGCGTCTTGCCCATAAGCTCGCCAAGCTTTTCGTAGCCGATGGTGGAGTAGATGCAAGAGTGTAGTGCGATTTTCCCGACTCTGACATCATCGGAGAGAAGAAGGTCGATTGCGCTTGGGAGCATCATTGCACGATATACAGGGTCCCATTGCGCGCGTTCCCGGAAAATGTCGTCAATGGGTATGCCAAGCTTGTTAGCCATGTTTAAGCCTCTCGCCGCTTGTTATGTCTGTACTCTCGCCAAAGAGTATGAGCGTTCTGAATATCTCTATGCTGGCGGCTCTTTGTGCCGCCACCGAGCAGGATGATTAGTGTGTCGCCGTCTCTGCCGAAGTAGATTCTGTATCCGGGTCCGAAGTTAATACGGTATTCCGATACGCCGCGCCCGACGCTTCTAGCATTGGATAAGTTTCCCGCCCGCATCTGAAACAAAGCCGACTCTATTCTATTTGCCGCGATGCTATCCAGCCTGTCGTGCCAGCGCCGAAAGGGATTGCGCCCTCTGTGGTCAGTGTATGCGATGACTTCAATCATTATCGGAAAGTAACACCTTCACTTACCGAGGAGCAAATATAGGCTTCACCTTCCTAACTATCCAGCCCGCCGCACTCCGATGGTTGCCTGTATGCTATTCACCTTCAGCGTCTCGGTGTAGGCGTCATCGGCGGGCAACTGGCTCACCAGCTCCTGCGACAGCGTCTCCTGCCGGATATAGTCGCCGTGCGCCGCGATTACGGCGTGGAGTTCCGGGCTGCTCTCGTAGTACGTGACGATGTGATCGGCTATGTCGAAGTCGGCGGAGCGGCGCATGTTCTGAATGCCGTGCACAAGCTCGCGGGCGTCGCCTTCGAGGCGCAGGTCTGGTGTAATTTCCGTCGACAGCGCGACCGAGTATGCCCTGTCTTCTTCTGCCGCAAAGCCTTCTGGAGCGATTCTTTCTTCTAAAATGTCGAACAGCCCGGAACTCAGTACGGGGTCATCGGGTCCTTTCGTGAAGACATAAGTAGCGGTCTGAGGAGCGTCTTCAGACATTCGAACTATCTCTTCCTCGGATGCGCCCAACTCTATTCGGGGTAGCGATACGTCCTTTGGCGGGATGACGACTTTTTCGCGCTGCCGCAGTTTGGTTACGACCTCGCGCGGGTCCATTTCTGTCAGCCCTTCGGTAATCTCGCGCAGGCGCGGCCCGTACTTCGGTCCCAGGACTCGCATGTTCGGCGATACTTTCCAGTCCCAGAAGTGTATGTCTCCCATGCCTTCGCTGTCGTAGATTACCTCTACATCCTTGACATTCAGCTCCTCCCTGAGCTGGTCGGACAGCGCCTCCACCGTCGCTTTGTCGGACTCGCCGGACACCAGCACCTTCATCGTCTGCACGGGCTGGCGCACCTTGATGCCCGCCTTCTGCCGCGCAGCGCGTCCCATGCTTGAGAGCTGCATTATCATACGGGTTGCGCGTGACAGGCTTTCATCTATCAGCGATTCATCCGCGACAGGGAAGTCGTCCAGATGGACACTTTCTTTACTTTGCCCATTCGTCAGATTGCCATACATCTGCTCGGTCATGAACGGCGTCACCGGCGCGATGAGCTTTATCAGCGTGAGCAAGCATTCGTACAGCGTGGCGTATGCGCCGTGCTTGTCGGCGTCCGCGTTCTCGGCGAGGATTCCCGCCTTCCAGAAGCGGCGGCGGCTGCGGCGTACATACCAGTTCGACAGGTATTCGACGAAGCCCTCGACATGGCGCGCCGCCCTATCCGGATCGAAGTTCTCGAACGCGTCCGTTACTTCCCTGACAAGCTGGTTCAGCTCGGACAGTATCCAACGGTCTAATTCGGCGCGCTCCGACACCGGCGGCGGCGTTGCCGTGGCATCGTAGCGGTCGATGTTCGCGTATGTTACGAAGAACGAATAGACATTCCACAGCGGGATGATGAAGCGGCGGCGCACTTCGTCGGCGGAACGGAAGCCGAAGTTGATGTTGAGCGCGGGATTTTGGCGCAGGAACACCCAGCGCATCGCGTCGACGCCCATGCGCTCGGCGGCGTCCTCGAACCAGATGGCGTTACCCTTGCTCTTATGCATCTCCTCGCCCTTGTCGTCGCGCATCAGGGCGTAGCTGAAGACCGACTTGAACGGTGCAGTGTTTTCCAGCACTGTGCTCATCGTGAGCAGAGAGTAAAACCAGTTGCGGAACTGTCCGGGGAAACTCTCAGAAATCCAGTCGGCGGGGAACCACTTGCGCCAGTATTCCTGGTCGTGGCGATACTGGATAGTGGAGAACGACACGATGCCCGCGTCCAGCCAGGCGTTGCCAACATCTTCGATGCGGCTAACGGTTGCGCCGCACTTGTCGCAGCGAATCTTCACCGAATCAACCCAAGGGCGGTGCGGCGAGTTGCCGGCGAATTCATCCCAGCCTTCTACGGCGCGACATTGCAGCTCAGTCTCGCTGCCGATGACATCGAACCAGCCGCACTCGGCGCATTTGTAGATGGGCAGCGCTAAGCCATAGTAGCGCTTCTTGGAGATCATCCAGTCATCCATGTTGCGCAGCCAGTCGAGTTCGCGCGCGTAGCCGAACTCCGGCACCCAGCGGATATCGTCCACCACATCCATAATCTGGTAGCGCAGGCTGTCCGCCTTTTCCGCGCCGGTCAGTTCTTCGCGGGGCTTGTCGTGCTTTTCGCCCATGCTGATGAACCATTCGTCCACCAGCCGGAAGACCAGCTCCGAATCGCAGCGCCAGCAGACCGGGTAGCGGTGCGAATATCGTTCCAGATTGTAGAAGACGCCCTTGGCCTTGAGGCTGTCGTAGATGGCGTCGTTCGTGTCATAGACATTCCGTCCGGTCAGCCAGTCGAAGCCGTCCACGAAATCTCCGTATTCGTCCAACGGCGCGATGGCGGGGATGCCGTTCTCATTGCCCAGCTCGAAGTCTTCCTTACCGGCGCCCGGCGCGATGTGCACGATGCCCGTGCCTTCGCTCTCGCTCACCTCGTCCCACGCGACGACGCGGTGTTCAACACCTTCCTGCACGGGCAATTCCCCGAACGGCGCCCGGTATCGCGCGCCGACAAGTTCGCTTGCCGGCAGTTCGCCCAGCACTTCGTAGTCGCCCTTCAGCACGGACGCGCGTTCTTTGATGAGATACAGTGTATCGTCGCCCTGCCGCACCTTGATGTAGGTCTTTTCGGGATGTACGGCGGCGGCGGCGTTCGCGGTGAGCGTCCAAGGCGTGGTCGTCCAGACCAGCAAGGATTCTTTGCTTTCTTCACTCCCATCCTGACCTTCACTCATCGAGGGGGAAGGGACATTTATGAGGGGGAACTTGACGAACAGACCGGGGTGTACGATTTCCTTGTAGCCTTCGGTTACGATTTCGTGCTCGGACAGACCCGTGCCGCAGCGAGGGCACCACGGCATAACATCGCGCCCTTCGTACAGCCAGCCCTTCCGGTGGCAAGTCTTCAGGAAGTGCCAGATGGTGTAGTTATTCTCGTCGGACTTGGTGTGATACGAATCGTCCCAGTCCATCCAATAGCCGAGCCGGATGCTCTGCTGCGAGATGATGTCGGCGAAGCGGTCAACGCGCTGCTTGCACATATCCACGAACTTGCCGACGCCGAACGCTTCGATGTCGCGTTTGGACTTGAAGCCGAGTTCCTTTTCCACTTCGACTTCGATCCAAAGCCCTTGCCCGTCGAAGCCGTTCTGATAGCGCTGGTCGTAGCCCTGCATAGCGCGAAAACGCAGGAAGATGTCCTTGTAGGATCTGCCCCAGGCGTGATGAACGCCCATAGGATTGTTGGCGGTGATGGGCCCGTCGATAAACGAATGAGTCTTATCGGCGCCGGAATTGCGCTGCATATACTTGGTCGGGATGTCGTTGCGCTCCCACCAGTCGAGGATGTCGCGTTCCATAGCAGTGAAATCGGTCTTGGTATCGACGGGATTGAACATGGGTGAAATCTCCTGAAACCGGCATTGATACATGGGATAGACGGGCGATTAGTCTATTGTATCGCATTCGTGGGATGTATCAATGTTTTGTGCGGCGGGGGGAGATTTTAGTCAGGGGATAAGATAGCGCAGGTTGGACCTGGCGCACGACTGAGCCTGCGGTCAAGTGTAACAAGCGGGCAATCGAGTGCCTCTGCCAACGCAACAAACCATGCGTCGTAGATTGTCAGATTATTCCGCAACTGCCATATCCGCTCGGCGAATGGGGTGAAGGGATACAGAACAATGTCGATATCGAACAGTTCAGTATAGGCAGCCGTCGCTTCTGTGTACGATAGTTGCCCGGCGAGTTCCATCCGACGCAAGATGTTGCTGGCTTCCGCAAGCGCCAGTTCCGGACAAGCTAAGTCTTCGCCTGCAAAGGCGGCATCTACCCATCTAGTGTCGCTGCCGTGGTCCACCACAGACGCGACCAGCGCGGAAGAATCGGCGACGGCAGTCATGTGCGGTCCGCGTCGCGCATTTCAATGATTTCATCTGCCGTAATCCGCGTTCGGGACGCAACTCTGCGCTTGCGTACCTTTTCAAGCCACTCATCTGTAGAAAGCTTAGGACCGTTCACTGCGCGCCTGATTCTTTCGAGGTCTTCTTGTTCTGTCCACACGTCCGCAGCAGGCTTCACTTTCTCGGCACGCTCTTCCTTAGAGAGTTTCGATTCCACCTCGACGGTCAGCGACACGATTTCGCCTTCGGACAGGTCGAGCGGCGTGAGCGGCGTGAGCGAGCCTTCGGAGTATCTTGCTCTTACCTTCTTAAGCATGTTGAAAGCCTTTCTTTAGCAGTGATAGCCGTCATACGCTGGGACGCGGCTCCGCCCTTGAAGACACAGATCCTACCTATCGAGTTGGCGGATAGTTCGCTTTAGTGCAGCCAAATTCGGCGTGCTCATCCCAGCAAGTGTCGCAGAGGTCTTGACCGCAGCCGTAGCATTTCAAGGTAGGCCACCATGTCCCACATCGCTGGCATCTGTTCATTGATTGCTGTCTCTTTTCAACGATAGGGGTTCAATAGAGCATATCATGCTGAAGATATTGGAAGGTGTGGTACCGAATTCGCAAGAGCATCAGCAAGAGGCTCGATACGATATTTGATGGCGTCGGCCAATTCCTTATCCTTCCGAATTAGCGCGATGACCGCTTTCTCATAGTCTTTTCGATCCTTGAACCGAAGTGATTTTACAATTTCACCAAAAGCCGCCGATTCTCGGATGGGATAACGAGCGACGATGATATCCAATTTTCTCTGTGCGACTAATTTTTGGTAATGGGACAATTCATTCTTGTAATCGCAGGATGATGGGATTGTGACTGCCAAATCCTCACTTGCTCCAATGGAATTCCAGTCTGGGACTTTGGACAGTAGCGAGCTTCGTATCTTGCGGACACACAATTTCTTAGCCATTCTTTCGACAACATCTTGATGGCCAACGACATTGAGTGCGCGGGTTGTTGCCGAAGCATTCATTGCTTCGGCGTCTGTATTCAAGGTCTCCGCCTGTCGTTTGGCGACTGCTCTGATAGCTTCCGAGCAATAGTAGAGCGATTCAACTGAGTAAGCGTCAAGAACATACACATAGTCATCTGCGAGTTTCTCAATGTTTTCTTCCGTTCGGTTGTCCCTGTCTATCAGACCGAACGCTTCAACATCATTAAGGGATTGTGTTTTCCTTAGACCACTGACTGCTCTCTGGACATCATCACAAGTTCCTATTGGAATCACTGTAACGTCCGGGAACAATTGCTGGTAAAGTCGAATATCCAAACTGTCTTGTTTGCCCTCTATAAAGAGCATCCTCTTTCTTGACCCTAGGATTGACCGTTTGATGTCCTCTGGTAAATCTGTATCCCTTTCAAGTACATCTATATCCCAAGAACTAGGGGCATTGCCGTTCCATTGACACGACCGAGTTATTATCACTTGCGCATTTGGATGAGCGATTGGCAGGGCTATTTCGTGTGTCGATACGACGAATGTACAATCAGTGCGCCGTTCAAATAGGGCTGACAGGAATGGCTCAGTGATGGACCTGTGAAGATGACGCTCGGGTTCGTCAATCAGTAGTATAGTTCCATCTTCGACGGTAAGCACTTGTGCTGCAATCAAGACTGCATTACGTTCGCCATCCGACATTTGGGAAATACTAAATGGTGCGTTGGCATTCTGATGTAAAGCCAGTATCTCGGTATCATCATCAGAAATCTCGATTTTAACCGCTAAGTTTCCGAGTCGTATTAGATCATTGAGTTGGCTGAGTGCAGACACTGATGATCGGGACAGTTCTTTCGCCCCATCTATATTTTCTTCATCAACTTGACGGGTGATTGCTCGTGCGCGCATATTTTCACTTGCGACCAGATCGAATAGGATTGCAGAATGTTGGACTCCATAACCATAATAGTTTGCGCCTTCCTTCCATAAAGATTCTGCTTGACGCTCGTAGTTTCTGATCTGATCGTCGAGTCCTTTACGTCTTGCAGGAGTCAAGTCAACACTTCCTGATTCAAGCCATGTCTGCCGATATGCCGTGATACGCTTGATATTCTCATTAGGATGCGACGAAATGAACTGTTGTAGCAATGCCGACTTACCAGATCCGTTGGGTCCAACTATAAGTAGCGGCTCTCCAGTGGTTAGGCTTACTGTCGTGGATTGCCCAGTGGTTGTGGGGATATGCCAGTCCATCCAGTGCTCCTATGCCTCAAGCCCTTCACATACATGACCATTTTCCTCTGGCTAATATAGCACAAAAACTCTAATTGCATAAAGGATATTAATGCACATTATGAGGCACTTATCAGTGCGCGAAAACATTGTTCCTATGCCATTGGATAAAGTCGGTACGGGGAACAAATCGGCTTGGGAGTTTGATTTGTCGCCCCTCGTATGTCAACAACAAATCACGCACAGCGTCGTTTGTTGAACGCGAAACTTGCTCACTGACCATAATGGTGTAATCGTCCGCGACGGTGATTAGTCCCCTGTCAAACGCGCGGTCATGCAGGGCGTTCAAGCACAATCCATTTTGCGGATTTAGTTTTTCGGTGCTGTCGGATTCCGCCCAGGGCTTAATATGGCTTGCGACTAACAGAGTCTCTATGTCAATGCCGGTGATACAGCATTCACTTTCATAGGCAGATAATATCGCCTTACGGAAGAACGGCTGATTTTCCCTGACTCTGCGAACGGCCAGCCTTTCCCCACCCAATCTTTCGGGCAACTCCTTATTCTCAGGGACAGGGTCAACCGCAGGGGCATCGTCAAGTGTTTTCTCTTTTTCTGCGATTAGTCGCTCACTCTCCTCAATGAGCGTCTGCCAGTCATTGTGAAACTCGTCCCATATTTGTCTGTCTAAGCGAGATGCGTTGCGAAGTCCTGTTATGCCGCGTTTCTTCAATTCCGGGTCGAAGCTGCCAAAGTTCCCGATTTTCATGTTGACGGCAGAGGGGGAACGATTGACCAATTTAGCAAATCGTTGAACATCTGGATGGGACTTGTTGGAGTCCTTGAATGGAATCTGGCAGTACAGGTTGAACACTATGATGGTTTCTTCGCGTGTCCATCTACGAAAACCAGGTCTAGCCGCCATTTTCGTTCATCACCTGTTAAGAATTTTGGCTTTCTACCTGAAATGAATAGAGTAGAACTATATCACGCAAAGGGCGAAGCCTTTCACACCACAAACAGCGGAGACGCGCGCGTAATCACCTGTGTCTCTGCCGCCACCGCCTCGCGCAGGAACTTGGGGACGGCGAACATGCCACGGTGCGCGATGCCGTCGTAGCTGCGTAGCGCGCCGCTTCCCCCTGCGATGCGTTGGGCGATGCGGCGGTCTATCTCGCCGGCGGTGAGCGTGAGCACCGTGTCGTCGGGCGCGCTAACTACGAATCCCCAGGTCGTGCCGAATGATGGGATGAACGCTTCGCATAGGTGCGCGGCCGGGAACATGGACGCGGCGGTGTTCGCCACGGCGGAGAAGCACTGCTCGTAGAATGTCGCGCCCGTCGGTCCGGATTGCGCCACCATTATGCCGCCCGGATTCAGCCGCGATCGCAGCGAACGATAGAACTCCTGCGTGAATAGCAGGTACGCCGGACCTGCCTCTAGCGGGTCTGGCACATCGATGATTGCGATGTCGAAGCGCTCGTCGGTTGTCTCGATGTATCGCAGCGCGTCCTGGTGCAGCAGCGTCAGGCGCGGGTCGTCAAACGCGCCTTGGTGGTGATTCGGCAGGTGCTGCCTGCACATGCTCACGACCAGCTCGTCTAGGTCAACCATTACCACGCGCTCGACGGACTTGTGCCGCAGCGCCTCTCGCGCCGTCGCGCCTTCGCCGCCGCCCGCGATGAACACCGAGCGCGGTTCGGGATGCGCCAGCATTGCCGGCTGCACGAGCGCCTCGTGATACACGAATTCGTCGAGTTCCGTGGACTGCGTCTTGTCGTCCAGCACCAGCGTCCTGCCGAAGCACTCGGCGTCGTGGATGAGCACATGCTGATACGGCGAGTCGCCCTCGAACAGCACCTCGCGTATGCGCTCGAGCTGCATCAAGCCTTCGGTGATAAGTTCGTAGTGCCAGTTGCCTTCGGGCGGAGTTCTCATGGAATTATTACTTGCTCGGATATACGGGGTGGGTCGCGGAGTATAAGTTTCTTCGCCATTAAGGGGAAGGTTAGGATGGGTGAGGTAGTCTGAAAATGCCGATAAGGGCGCGCGTTCTACGAAGTCGTATCTTCATCAGCGCAAGGCGCCGGCGATGTCCCCGGTCGGCGCGATGCCGCCGTATGTCAGTCGTCAGTGGTCAGTCGCCGAACGCCGCGGACAAGGACGCGCTGACGCCGCCGCGCTGCACTTCGGTGATGTCGCATTGGCGGGATTGCAGGCTTTCTGCGATGAAGTTTGCCGCCTTGCGTGGCTTGAAATCCTCGCCGCAGGTGAAGATGTCCACGGCTGCGTAGGCGTGTTCGGGCCAGGTGTGGATGCTGATGTGCGACTCGGCGATGCAGACGATGCCGGTTACGCCGATGGGCGAGAACTTGTGGAACACCTCGCCGACGATGGTGGCGCCCGCCTCCTCCGCGGCGCGAAGCAGCACTCGCCGGAGCAGCGGCATATCGTCGAGTAGCGATGGGTTGCAGTCGTTCAATTCCACCAAAAGGTGCGTGCCTAGCGCCCCGTACCTCTCATTCAATCACCTGCCCTCCCTAAACAAAGTTCATTAATTATGAACGTTTATCGTCCAACTTTCAATTATAGATGCGCGGGGAGATAAGCAGTTTCAGAAATCTAACCCCTACCCCGCCTGTGGTAGAATCAATCGTAGCAAGGAGGCGCTTATGACCACACCAGCCACGACTTCCATAGTTTATCCAGATTCGGATGGTATGCCATTGCCTGATGGAGAGTATCAATCGCCACTGTTTTCTGCGGCAGTCAGTACCCTAAGACTTTTCTTTCGCGATGTTCCCGGCAGCAGAGTTAACGGCGATACTTTCATATATTATGTTGAAGGCAACCCGCGCATTTTCTTTTCACCGGACTGCTATGTGGCGACTGATCTTTCAGAGGAATCCATAGAATCTATAGTGCGCAGAAACGTCTATCTGACATGGGAAGTGGGAAAAGCGCCTGACTTCATTCTTGAGATAGGCTCGCCAAGCACGGCGCAGAATGACTTGGGCAGCAAGAGAGACCTGTACGCCGAATTAGGCATTCGCGAGTACTGGAAATACGATGGTACGGGCGGCGATTTCTACGGCGAGCCGCTTGTGGGTGAACGGCTTGTGGACGGTGAGTATCAGCGTTTGGAGAGGCGTGTCGAGGCTGACGGAAGTGTGTGGGCACACAGCGATGCGTTGAATCTTGACCTCTGGTGGATAGATGGCGAGTTGCGGTTCTGGAATCCGCTTGCCGAGCAGTGGCTGCTGAACCATGAACAAGAGCATCTGCGCGCTGAAGAAGAACGAATAGGCCGTATGGCGGCAGAGTCTCGCGCGGACGAAGAGCAAGCACGCGCGGACGAAGAGCGAGCACGCGCTGAACGAGCCGAATTTCGTCTGGCGGAGATGGAAGCCGAACTTCGGAGGCTGCGCGGCGAGTAAGCGCTGCCTGTTCTTTACACGCAAATCCGCCGCGCTTTGTTGCGTTATTCCTCTGTCCGTGAGCCATCATCGTAGGCAATTAGCGACCTTTGCAAAGCCCTTGCAGCGCTGGACAAGCGCCACACGCCACTTGTTTTAGATTTCCAAGTACCGTGCCAATCGGCAATATAGATTGGCTTCCCTTCTTTCGCATTCCGCTTTTCTTCGGGACGGGCGCCGCGCCACCTTGCCGTGTTTATCTATGCAGGTCTCGAACAGGCATCGCGCAGAACATGCCCGCTGAATATCGCCGCTTGCGTATATTGCCCGTATTACTGAAATTGCCGCTAGTCTATCCACTAATTGTTCCCACTAATAGCCACCAATCGTCTGACGGCAGCGGGCGTCTGCTAGAATAGCGACATCGGGGCATCGTTGCCTCGTGGCATGGGCGAATAGACAGGCACACTACGGACAAATATACGACACAGGTCGGCGACATTTGCGCCGGTCAGGTTTTTCATGGGACGTTAGGCGTCAGAGAGTTGAGGGAGCGCCATGAAGTGGAGTTCGGCAATATCGGAAGAATCTACCCTTACCGGCGCGTTCGAGGATTGCGCGCGCAGGCTGGAGGACGAACTCGGCGGGCTGGCGGCGCATATAATAGTGGCGTTCGTTTCGCCGCACTACGCTCACGAATATCAGGCGATGACGGGGCTCGCGGCTGATCGGTTCGGCGATGCGCTGCTGGTCGGATGCAGCGGCGGCGGCGTCATCGGCGCAGCGACCGAGGTGGAAAATCGCCCAGCACTCGCGCTCACGGCGGCACATTTGCCTAATGTGCAACTGACGCCGTTCCATATCCAATACGGTGCGCTGCCCGACGGAGACGCGCCGCCGGACGAATGGGGCAGTTTGGTCAACACGCCCATCGGCGCGGATGTGGACTTCCTCATCCTCGCGGACCCGTTCAGCATGCAAGGCGAGCAGCTGCTGATGGGACTGGACTACGCATTCCCGCGCAGTGCGAAGATTGGCGGGCTGGCAAGCGGCGCGCACCAAGAAGGCGGCAATGCGCTATATCTCGATGACGAAACCTACACCGATGGCGTTGTGGGCGTGGCGTTTGAGGGCGATGTGCAAATCGACACGGTTGTCGCGCAGGGATGCCGTCCCATCGGCGAGCTGCTGCACATCACATCGAGCCGGCGCAATATCCTGCTTGAAGTTGACGGGCGCACGCCGTTCGAGGTGTTGAAAGAGATATTCATAACGCTGGACGAACGCGACCGCGAACTTGCGCAGCACTCGCTGTTCTTGGGCGTAGTGATGGACGAACTGAACGACGACCCGCAATTGGGCGACTTCCTGATTCGCAACATCGTGGGTGTTGACGCGCAGCGCGGCGCGCTCGCAGTGGGGGAGATGCTGAAAGAAGGGCAGACTGTGCAGTTCCACCTACGCGATGCCGAAACATCGTCGCAGGACTTGAGCGCGATGCTGGAGCAATATGTCTCCGAATTGCCACAATCCGGGCGCTCCGAGGCAGGCGCGCTGCTGTTCCAGTGCCTTGGTCGCGGGTCGTACCTGTACGGCAGACCGGACCACGACACGAGCATGTTCACGGACATGGTGGGTGCCGTGCCGCTGACCGGCTTCTTCTGCAACGGCGAAATAGGGCAAGTGGGCGACGCAACATTCCTGCATGGCTACACTAGCTCATTCGGGATTTTTCGTCCGAAGCACAGAGATATGGAGGTATAACAGATGGTTAGAACCACAAAAGACTATGAGAACGAGTTCATAGAGATACCGACGGGCCCAGGCAAGCACGGCGAACCGATAATAAAGGGAAAGGGTCCAAAGGTTTGCCTGTTTGCATCTGATGCCAGATACCGTGGACTGACGCCCGAGGAAATTTTGAATAATGGATGGAAAGGCTACCTCACCTTGGAGGAAATAAATGCCGCACTTGACTTCGCCGAGAAGTACCCCTGGCTGATAGACTGGGACAGATACAAGCCTGAACCTGAAGAGGTCTGGCATCGTGATTGAGCATCTCTACTTCGATGAGAACATGCCGCGTGAAATGGAAGGCATTCTGCGCGGCATGGGTTACACGGTGCATACGGTTTATGAAGTGGGAACTTCTTCAGAGGACGATGCTACACACCTTCGACTGAGCGCGGAAAGAGATTGGGTGCTGGTGACTCAGGATCGCAGGGACTTTCGCAGGCTGCACTGGCTTTGGACGGCGCTCTACAAATGGGGCGTACTGCATGAGGAGCACGGCGGCATTCTGACAATTTATCAGACGCGGCTTTCTACGCCATACCTTGATTGGGCGGCGGCTATTCACGACTTTCTTCAACCGCGCGACACGCTGAGGGGTGAGATGCGCATGTGGCGTCCTTCACAAGGCAGGTGGGAAGAAGAGCCTGTGAAGCTGATGTGAACTACGCCAGCCCCAGCAGGCGCGCGGCGTTCCCGCCTTGTATGGCGGCGCGGTCTTGCGGCGATAGATTAGCGGCGGCGATTTCGGCTAGCAGGCGGCGTGGGCGCAGGAGCGAGTAGTCGCTGCCGAATAGCGCCTTATCCACGCCGACTAGCGACGATACCGTCGAATAAATCTGCGGCGTGTACAGGAATGGCGATGCCGCGCTGTCGAAATAGACATTGCGCAGCGCTGCTTTAACTTCCGGCATCAGCGCGTAGAATGGCAACCCGCCGCCCCAGTGGGCACAGACTATCGTGGCATCCGGGAAGTTGCCGATGAATCGCATCAGGATGTCCGGCGTAACGCTGCCCTTGCCAGCGTAAATGTGTCCCACAGGCTCAGACGAATGCGTATTCAGGATTAAACCGCGCTCTTCGATGACCGACATTAGGCTTGCCATCGTGTCCCTGTCGCCGAGGTCGAATGCCTGCGTATCCGGGTGCAGCTCGCCGATGCCGCTCAGTCCGGCGTCCGCGCATCGTTCGGCTTCACGCGCCGCTAAGTCGCAGCCGTTCGCAGCCGTACCCCACGCCGGATTGACGCTCGCGAAACCTACGATGCGTCCTTCGTAGCGCTGTGACGCTTCGATGATGTAGTCGTTCGCCTCGCGCGCGGTGTCATGGTCTGTCCAGCCGATGCCCATCGCTACCGCGACATCCACGCCGTCTTCGTCCATCGCGGCAATCAGGTTTTCGGCGGTCGCCATGCGTGCTTTGGGATTGGCGTACAGCGCGGCGAATGTACGGTCTCGCCGTATGTGTCGCTCGCGGTTCTTACGCATGGACGGCGGGAATATGTGCGTATGGAAGTCGATAATCACTTGGAGCGGGGTGTTATGCTTTGCCCAGAGGGTTTCATCTAGTCTTTATTGGCTGGCTATAATTGCCGCGGCTGCGCCTATGACTGCCGCGCCTTACTTGTCAGGCGTCAATCATAGCAGACATTCGTCTCGTAATCCGAGTTTATACCGCGAAACCCAGGGCAATCGCATCTAATTTGTCTGACGCGAAACTTCGGAAAGTCAGCCGTCGCCACTTCTTTCAAACGGCAGATATTTGCTGAAATACACAATCTAAAGAGTTGTTCAGTCAAATACACAGCCGATATTCACTCAATCAGATACATCAGAGCAATCATTATTCCAAGCATAGCAAGATGCGATTGCCCTGCCGCGAAACCCGAAGATGGCATAATGCATACAATGCCCCTTTCCTAACCTTCCCCCTTAGAGGAAAGGGATCATCAAGGTTGCTATTGTATCCGGCGGAAGTGGGGATACGCGAAGGCGAATATGATAGTCAGTCCGGTCAGAATCATGCCGCTTATGCTGAGCGCCTGCCCCGTGCCGATTACTTCGGCGAATTCGCCGAACGGTATCGCGCCGATGGGCATCAGCCCGAACGTCATCATGAACAGGCTCATGACTCGACCGCGCTTCTCGGGGTCGGCGTATATCTGCGACAGGGTCATGTTCAGCGACATGTAGAGCGAGCTGAGGAGGCCGTTAATGACAAGGAAGAATATCGCGGAGACGAACTCGGCGGAGAACGCGACGCCCACGACGGATATACCCCATATCACGCTGATGACGAGAAGGATTATGCCACGATTGCCGAGGTTCCGCATAGACGCCAGCCCGAGGGTGCCGACCAGAGCGCCTATGCCCATAACAGCCATCAGGTAACCGAGGTCGAACGATGTTACGTTGAGCTGCTCGCGCGCCCACGCGGGCATTAGGGCGAAGAGCGTGAAGCCGAACATCGCCGGCAGAAACGCCATGATGATGAGGCCCCTGAGTGTCTTGTCTCCCAAGGCGTAATTCAAGCCTTCCTTGATGTCGCCGGTTACGCTTTTGCGTGGCCCGCTTGCCCGGACTCCCATGCTCTTGACGCGCAGAACGGAAAAGCCAGAGATGACATACACGATGGACACGATATAGAAGACGAGAGCGGTGCTGAAGAAGGCAATGAGAATGCCGGCGACTGCAGGTCCTGCCGCGCGCGTCAGGTTCATGGATGCGTTGTTCAGGGCGACGGCGTTCATCACGCGGTCACGCGGCACAATCTCGGATATGATGGCTTGGCGGCTTGGCATGTTGAGCGCGAACATCGAGCCGTTCAGCACTCCCAACGCCATCAATGCGCCGAGCCAGATGGTGCCGGTGGCGTCCATCATACCCACGACAAGGGTGAGAGCGGCGTTCCCCAACTGGCTGCCGAATATAAGGTACTTCTTCGGCATTCTGTCCGACAGCGCGCCGCCGAACAGGGAGATAATAGCCATCGGCGCGGCGAACGACACCATCGCCCAGGTTAGCGCGGACGGCGAGTCGTTTTCTAGCCGCAACACAAGCCATCCGCGGGTAATCATTTGCATGTTCATTGCGGTGAACGACGCAAACGACCCAAGCCAAATCCAGCGAAAGTCGGGGATCGCTAGTGTCTCGGCGATGGGAGATTGCCTGAGTCGCTCAGCGAAGGACTGCCGTTCGGCGGCACCGGCGGCAGTGGACGCCGGCGCCCTTATTGTGCTCTGTGCCAAAAATGCCTACCTTAGCCGGGCGGCAGACATGTCCGTTGTCCGATGCAACTTGCCGCCGCGTGTTATCTACCTTGACGATAGCACCGCACCCCGATGTCGTCAATCGTTTCAGCGCCTACATAATTTCATCGATACAATTAAGGTCGATGGACAGGAAGTGCAGGATACAACGCGCCAAGCCAAATCCTGCCCATCCTGTATTTCCCTGTATGTGAATGTCAATTTCACCGCCGCGCGCCAACCGTGTCGGGCGTCAGGTCTGCCGGTATTTCGGGTTTTGGGTCGGTCTTGAATACGGATGCTATCGCGCCGATGATTTGCAGCGTCGCCATTGTTAGAAACGCCGTCTGCAGCCCGTCCAAGAACGAGTCCAGCAGTGCCGAGCCGGGTGCCGCGTCGAGCACGGCGTCTATCTTCACTTCAAAGCCTGCGCCGACCATTACAGCGGTAACGATGGACGCGGCGACTGCCGTGCCCGTCACATTGCCGGAGTTGCGAGATAGGTTCACGAACGCAGCGACCACGCCGTGCCGCTCCGGCGTAGCCGCGCTGAATATCGACGCGGAGTTGGGCGATTGGAAGAGTCCGGACCCGATGCTCTGCAAGAGTATGCCGGCGATTACAATGACTATGGATGTCGATGCGGAGAGGAATGCGAGGACAACCAAACCGCTCGCGGACAGCAGCAGCCCGATGATGTTGAATGGCTTCCAGCCGTATCGGTCGGACAGGCGTCCGCTGACTGGCCCCATCACAATCCTGCTTGCGGCATTGGGCAGCAGCGCCAAGCCCACCAGCGCCGGTGTGTATCCCAGCGCCGCCTGAAGGTAGAATGGCAGCAAAAATCGCGACGACGTTATGCCCAAGAACGACATGAAGTTCGTACCGATGCCGATGCTGAACACCCTGCTGCGGAACATTGACATATCCAGCATAGGCGACGATGCGCGCATTTCCCACCAGATGAACGCTACTAGGAACGCGAAAAATCCCATCGCGCCGAGCATTATCGGCGGAGACGTCCAGCCCATGCGCGAGCCGTTGGACACGGTGAGCAGGAAGGATAGCAGCACCGCGGTGGACAGCGCCGCGCCTGCGTAGTCGTAGCTGCGGTTGCGCGAGTCCTGCCGGAACACATCGCCGCGGATTATCAGCAGCACGACAATCATCGTGGCGATGCCCATCAGGATGTTGATGTAGAACAGCCACCGCCAGTCGAATGCGGTTATCAGGAAGCCACCGGCGATGGGACCAAGCACGCCGCCCGTACCAACGACGCTCGCATGCGATCCGATACCTTTGCCGCGCTCTTCGCTGGGGAAGACGGTGGTAATCATCGCCATGCCGGTGCCCTGCGTCATCGCCGCGCCAAGCCCCTGCACGGCTTTGGCGGCAATCAGCGCGATAATGCTGCCAGAGGTCGCGGCGAATATAGCTGCCGCGACAAAGATGACAAGCCCGACGACATATATGAGCTTCCTGCCCACGATGTCGGATAGCCTGCCCATCGGCAGCAGAAGGGCGCTTATCGCCAGCCCTTCTGCTATGACAACCCACTGCACCGTCGATAGGTCAGCGTCGAAGTACTGCGCGATGGTCGGAAGTGCGACAGACATACCGCCGTGATTGACGACCGAGGTCAAAGTCCCCAGCGCAACGGCGGAAAACACCCACCAGCGGTAAGTCGGCTTGTCAACAAGTGCGGATGCAAGCATGTCCCTGATTCTAGCAGAAACTACGATGCCCTATTCTCAACACCGGAATTAACAGGATAGACAGGATGTATAGGATGGTATAATCGCCTTTCAGTTGATATTTGCGTAGGAAGGTTTGGCTATGCTGATTCCGTTTGCGGGGGCTTATGACTTGCGCGCCACGCTTTGCGGCGGGCAGGCGTTCCGGTGGCGCGATGAGGGTGATGGCTGGTTCGGCGGCGTGATATTTGGCAATGCGGTCAGGATGCGCCGCGTCGATGATGGCATCGAGTTCACGAGTGCGCCGGACAGGGAGGCGTCGCTTGAGCCGCTTGTGCGCGACTATCTTCGCGTGGACGATGACATGGACGCGATATACACGGCGCTGAGCGAGGACGAGCATCTCGCTGACGCGGTTGAGCGGCATCGTGGGCTGCGTGTGCTGCGACAGGAGCCTTGGGAGTGCCTAGTATCCTTCATCTGCTCTGCGAACAACAACATCCCACGCATCACGCAGAACGTCGAGAACATGGCGGCGAACTATGGCAGTGCGCTGCCGCAGTTTGATATGTCGCCGGAGGATAACGGCGATTCGGGTGTGGAGTCGGCTGGCAGCAGAAGCGCATTCCCGCCTCCCGGCGCACTATGCGATGCCGGTGAGCAAGCATTGCGCGACCTGAAGTTAGGCTTTCGCGCGCAGAACGTGATAGGGGCAGCGCAAGGGATTGTCGCGGGCGACGGTCCGGATTTGTACGCGCTGAGAGAGTCAGAGTACGACCACGCGCTCGCAGAATTGGTCAAGCTGCGCGGAGTCGCGGACAAGGTGGCGAACTGCGTGCTGTTGTTCTCGCTGGACAAGCCGCAGGCGTTCCCGGTGGATGTGTGGATAGTGAAGGCGCTGCGAGACTGGTATCCGGACGCCCCCGTTCCACCGCCACTAAACCGCAACGGCAACAAGTCCGCGCCCACCGAAAAACAAAAGCGCGAGATGCGCGAGTGGGCGCTAGACCGCTACGGCATGCACGCCGGCTACGCGAACCAGTACATGTTCCACCATAAGCGCTATTTGGATGGCGCGTCAGGATAAGCCGTGCAGCTTCGTGCGGATGATATGATTTCGCGTGGCAAGCGAAGTCAGGCGCTAATCGTCGTCCTCATCCCCAATATCAATCGGCAGGTTTTCGAAAGGAACGCCGTTCTCTTTCGCCCATGCGCGCAGTTTGGCGTGCGTCCGCCTGCGCTCTTTCTGAACGCCGATTTCAACGCCTTCCGTGCGCCCTATCTTGATTCCCTCCTCGAGTTGTTTTTTTCTTAGCCAGCTTGCTAGAACCATTATTGCCTCCACACATAGCGCGACGGCTAGGGCGTTCATTGCGGCGCCACCACCCAGGGGACCTGATGACCTTACGATGTCGCGCGCTATCTCGCTGAACGAATCGCCTTGCGCCTGCTGTATGCGCGCGTATGCTTCCATCGTCACCAGCGGTATGTATTGCGCCAAGAATATGGCGAAGTACGCCCCGATTGCCTGGGGCGCTATCGACCATATCGCCACTCTTTGCTCGGAGTCGTCGCGCAGGGTTGTCAAATTCTTCCATTATCCGTAGTCTGATTTAGCGACAGTATAGCATGGGAGAACGGATTCGTATCGCGCCGCTAACCGTGCAGCTGCTTCCGGACAACCGCTGGTATCTCGTGTAGGCTGCACTTCACTTGGCGGGCTGGGGGTAGGGAGCGCAGGAAGGCGGAGCCGTAGCGGCTGCCGGTTACTCTGCCGTCTAGGATTACGACCACGCCTCTGTCGGTTTTGGTGCGGATTAGGCGGCCGAAGCCCTGCCGCAGACGCAGTATCGCGCGGGGCACGCTGTACTGCATAAAGGCGTTGTCGTACAACTCGGAGCGCGCCTGGAAGACTGGCTCATTGGGCACATCGAAGGGCAGTTTGGCGATTATCAGTGCGCTGAGCGCATCGCCGGGCAGATCAACGCCCTCCCAGAAGCTGGCGGTGCCCAGCAGCACGGCGCGCGGATTCTGCATGAAGCGGCGCACGATCTGAGCCGGCGGACCATCATTGCCCTGCTGCAAGACCTCTATGCCGCGCGCCTTCAGGTCGTTCCTGATGTTGGACGCCGTCTTGCGCAGCGCGCTGTACGATGTGAAGAGCGCCATCGTGCGTCCATCGGCGGCGATCGCGGTATCCTTTATAGTGTTGTCCAGCGCATCCTGATACGCCCACGAATTCGGCGCGGGTATGTCGTTCGGCAGGCAGAGCGCGGCGACATTCGGGTAGTCGAATGGAGAGCCTAGCAGCAGTGCGCGCGCGTCCTTGAAGCCGGTGCGTTCCACGATGTGATTGAAGTTCTGCTCTGTGCTGAGCGTCGCGCTGGTCATTATGACGCTGCGGGTCTGCGAGAATATCAGGTCGTCCAGATGTTCCGCGACATGCAGCGGCGCGGCGTGCAGCGACAAGTCTTGGCGCTGTGCCGACAGCGTGAGCCAGTAAATTGCGTCGTCCTCCGGCGCGACCACGAATTCGTGCAGATTGCGGCGCAGCGTATCGTTCGCCTGCGCTGCGTCGGCAAGATCGTTCATCAGCGATTCGTAGTTTAGCAAGCCCGCCTCGTCCATGCCTTCCAATGCCTTGTGCAAATTCCCCAGCAGCTTGCCCAGTTCTAGGAGCGCAAGGTCCGCGTTCTCCCAGCCGATTTCTATCTCGGACCACTTCGGATTCGCCCGCATGCCCTTCGTGACGCGAACCTGCTGCGCGTATGCCGGCTGCTGGCGTCCGCTGTCCGTGGGCTTCACCATCGTTCCCATTTGCGCCAAAGTACGCGGGACATAATCGCGCACGCGGGGCATCAGCCTCGCAATCTCATCGACGACCGTATCCACGGTTTCCTTGCGGTCTGTAACATCCGACAGCGCGGTGCGGAATGCCATAGTTGCCTGATTGGGCAGCCCGGCGTCGCCGCTTAGATTCTGGAAATGTTCGCCGAAGCGCGCCTGCGTCAGCTCGAAGCCGAGATGCTTGGTGGCTTCCTCTTCGAGATGGTGCGCTTCGTCGATGATTAGCACATCGTAGTCCGGAATTATCCTGCCTACGAGCGCGTTCGACAGAAGCAGCGCGTGGTTGACGACAATCAGGTGCGACGCGGCGGCGCGTTCGCGGGCAGCGCGCAGGAAGCAGACGCTCTCATTTCGCATACAGCCACGCGCGTTGTTCGCAGACAACCTGTCCCACGGAGCGGCTGCGTCGCGATGCCCTAAGTTGATTTCGGCGCGGTCGCCGCTCGCGGTCGATTGCAGCCAGAGCATAGTCTTGGCGAGCAGTCGCGCCTCTTCAGAAGTCGGCTCGGAGGCGTACATTGCGTTCCAGCGGCGCATGCACAGGTAATTCGCGCGTCCCTTCAGCGAGGCGAATCGCAGCCCGTCTTCGTCTTCTTCGCCGTCGTCGTCCGCAAACTTCAGCGCCTCTACGAGGATGGGCACATCCTTGTTCAGCAGCTGCTCTTGAAGGTTTATGGTGTTGGTGGAAATGACCACGCGCTTGCCGTTGGCGAGGGCGTAGAGCGCGGCGGGCAGCAGGTACGCGAGCGACTTGCCGACGCCGGTGCCCGCCTCGATGATGATGCGCTCGCCGTCGTTGATAGCCTCCGTAACCGCCTGCGCCATCTGTACTTGTTCGGCGCGCGACTCAAAGCCGTCCAGCGCCCGCGAAAGCTCGCCGCCTTCGCTGAACATCGACGCGACCATATCCGCATCGATGGGCGTTATTCGCTCGTTCTCTTTCAGCGCACCGCCGCTGTGCAATCTGCGGGTGATGCGCTGCATATCCAATCCGTTCAAGCCGACTTTAGACTCATCCTCGTCTGAATTCGCATCCTGTATAGACGCATCGGACGATTCCGCAATCGCTGACGATGTTAGAGGCGGGTAACCGCCGGATATAACGCGCGGGTTGGCGGCGATGCCATCAAGCAGATACGACATCGACCAGCCAGACGATTGCGCTATACGCTGCATGGCGGCGAGCGTCATCGGATCGAGCGCGGCGGCGTCTTCCAGCAGGCTCAGGAAGAGCATTTTGCTTACAATGGCGTCATAGACAGCGCGGTGCGCCCTGTCCTGTTTGCGCTGCTTGCGGATATTCGGAAGTTCCAAGTTCTGCGCTAATTGTTCCAACGCGTAACTCGGTTCGTCCGGTCGCAGAACATACGCAAGGTCGTATGTATCCACGATGGGGTTCGGCAACTCGATACCGCTATTTCGCAAGAAGCCGAGGTCAAAGCCTGCGTTGTGTGCGATGAGGGGCGCAGTGCCAACGAATGCGACGAATTCAGGCGCAACGCGGTCGATGGTGTCCGCGCGGTCTAGCTCGCGCTGTTGAATGCCGGTCAGCGCCGTGATGAAGGGGGATATTCTCCGCTGTGGATTCACGAAGCGCTCGAATGTGTCGAGCGTTTTACCGCCCTGAAACTTGGCAGCACCAATCTCGATAATGGCATCGCCTCTATCGGCGTTGAGTCCGGTCGTTTCGAGGTCGAAGGCGACCCAAGCATCGTCAAACGGATCGGTGTGGATTGAAAGCAATGTGGCGACTCTCAGTTGGGCTTTGTGTGGCGTAATCCGGGCTTGCCCCCTTACTCTAACCTTCTCTACTAATCTTTCTCGAAGAGGGCGGAGAGATAAGGCGGTAGGGCAACGATTAATGTTAGCAGGATTTCGAAGAAAGCGCACATAGTTTCTGGTGCAATTTATCGGATATTTAATATCATTTCTTGGTGGGGGGGACGACTATTGAGACGGCTATTGTGCAATCTGCGCGTGGTTGTGCCTAAAGGCGTAACAATCTAACATTAGGGAGACCAAAAGAATTGATGAGAGGTTAACAATGACTACACCAAGTTCGGGGATGGTGAGCGGCAGTGAGCTGATTGGCAGGGCGCTGGCGCTTGAAGGCGTGAAGAATGTGTTCACGATTGCGGGCGACCATGTGCTGCCCGCACTGGATACGATGGCGGATATGGGCTTTCGCTTCGTGGACACGCGGCACGAGCAGGCGGCGGCGCACATGGCGGACGCTTGGGGCCGCATTACCGGCGAGCCGGGCGTGGCGATGTACACGACGCCGGGCTTTTCCAACGCAATACCCGGTCTCGCCAACGCGCAGCACTCGGAAAGTCCGCTGCTGTCCATCAGCGGCTCCGCGGAACTCGCTGAGCTGGGACGCGGCGCGATGCAAGAGATCGATCAGGTCGGCATGGCGCGTCCCGTCTGCAAGGGCGCGTGGATGGTTACCGACACGCGGCGCATCCCGGACATGATAGCGCACGCCCTTCGCGTGGCGTACAGCGGGCGGCGGGGTCCCGTGCATCTGACCATTCCGGTTGACATTCAGCAGAACATGGTCAGCGAAGACGAAGTCGCGCTCTACGCGCCGAACGAATATCGCGGCATCGGCGCGGCACAGGCATCGCAGGCGGACATCGAGCAGGCGATTGCGATATTGCATGCCGCCGAGCGCCCGCTCATCGTCGCGGGCAGCGCGGCGGCGTACTCGCGCTCCGGCGAGGTGATGCAGGCGTTCATCGAGACGACACGCATCCCGCTGCTGACAGAGGGAGACGCGCGCGGTCTGGTGTCGGACGAACATCCCTACTGCCTAGGTTTCTTCGATCAAGGGCTTAGTCAAGCGTCGCGCAAGATACGCGATGCGGATGCCGTGCTGATGCTCGGACGCAAGCAAGACCTGATTATCGGCTACGCAATGGCGCCGACGATAGGCGCGGACGCCGCCGTCATACAGATCGATCCGTCCGAAGCGGAAATCGGGCGCAATCGCGGGGTGGCGGTGGGAATCGCCGGCGATGTCGAAGCCACGCTGCGGCAGCTCACGGCGGAGGCGGGCAAGCATGCGTGGTCGGACTTGCCCTGGCTTAACGAACTTCGCGCAGAGCGCAGGGCTTGGCAGGAGCACCTGGAATCGCTGGCAGTGCCGGACGCGCCGATGCATGCGATGTTTGTGCACCGCACCGTGATGCAGCAGCTGTCGCCGGACGACTACCTGATATTCGACGGCGGCGACTACTGCCATTTCGCGCGCGCGTACCTGCCTGCGCGGTTTCCCAAGAGCTGGCTGTATGTAACGCCGTCCGGCATGCTTGGGCACACGATACCGACTGCGCTCGCGGCGAAATTGGCGCATCCGGACAGACGGGTAATCGCGTTCAGCGGCGACGGCGCGTTCGGTTTCAACGGCATGGAGTACGATACGGCGGTGCGGCACAACCTGCCGTTCGTCTGCGTGATGGGAAACGACTCCGCGTGGGGCATCGACCGGCAGATTCAGCTTGGGGTATATGGCAAGCCCGTCGCCACCGACCTGCTGCCCACGCGCTACGACCAAGTGGTGCGCGGACTAGGCGGGCACGGCGAAATCGTAGAGAACCCGGAGGAACTTCATCCCGCGCTCGAACGCTGCCTGAAACTGGAACGCCCTGCGCTCATCAACGTGCAAGTGCAGCGCCAAGTCAGCCCGCGCGGACAGTCTGCCATCAATCGGTGGAAAAGCCACACGATAGTGCCGATTTAGCGCATATAGGTCTCTTTCCATGCCTGCCAATGCCCCGATAGGGCGGGGAATTAACATCGATGGACAGGATGGGCAGAACGAGCAGGATGAGGGATGAACCGTGCGCGATGCAGGCCCGTACAACCTGAGAAATAAGGTGCAATATTGAGCAGCAATATACAACTCAGTGTCGTGGACCAGTCGCCGGTGCGGAAGGGCGGCACGGCGCGAGACGCGCTGACGGAAACCGTCGAGCTGGCGCGCGCCGTCGAGCGGCTGGGCTACCGGCGCTTCTGGGTGGCGGAGCACCACAACTTGGCGAACTTCGCCGGGACTAGCCCGGAAATCCTCATCGGGCAGATTGCCGCGAACACGGAGAGCATTCGCGTAGGCAGCGGCGGCGTGATGCTGCCACACTACAGCGCGTTCAAGGTCGCCGAGGTGTTCCGTATGTTGGAGACGCTCTTCCCCGGCAGGATAGACCTCGGCATTGGGCGCGCGCCGGGCAGCGACCAGATTACGGCGGCAGCGCTGTCGTATCCGCGTCCGCAACTCGATGTGCGCCACTACCCGGTCGTCGTGCGCGATCTGCTGAACTTTCTGCACGACACGGTGGACGGCGAGCATCCCTTCGCGTCGCTGCACGCCGGTCCCGGCGAGTTCACCACGCCCGATGTGTGGCTGCTCGGCTCGCGTGCGGACAGCGCGGCGATGGCAGCCGAGATGGGCTTGCCGTTCAGTTTCGCGCACTTCTTCGGCCTGGCGACAGAGCACGGACCGGCGATCGCCGAGATGTATCGGCAGAACTTCCAGCCGTCCGAGTATCTGTCCGAGCCGAAGGTGAATGTCGCGCTGCAGGTATTGTGCGCCGAGACGGACGAGGATGCGCAGCGAATCGGCGCGAGCCGCAATCTGTCGCGAGTGCGCTCGGTGCAGAACATCCGCGAAGGCGTGCCGCCCATCGAAGAGGCGCTCGCATACGAATACCGTCCCGACGAATGGGCGTATCTGTCGAAGCTAAAGGAAAGCTACATCGACGGCACGCCCGAGTATGTGCGCGACAAGATAGAGGCGCTCGCGTACGCCTACGACACCAACGACATCGGCGTCGTAACGATATGCTACGATTTCGCGGACAGAGTGCGGTCGTATGAATTGGTCGCAGAAGCGTTTGGGCTGGAGAAATTTAACAGCGATGAACAGGATGGATAATCGAAAGACGCTGTTGGATATGTGCTGTTGGATATGTAAGGAGGCTTGCAATGCGCTGGGTAAGATATGAAGCGGATGGCGGCGCGGCTTTTGGGATTGTAGAAGGCGATGAGATTGCGGAGGTGAGCGGCGATCCGTTCGATGGGTATGAGCGCACGGGCGGACGCAGCGCGCTTGCGGATGCGCGGCTGCTCGTGCCTTTTGAGCCGAAGACGTTTTACGCGGCGGGTGTGAATTACGAAGAGCATGTGCGTGAGGCGGCGGCGCTGCTCGGACGCGAGCCGGATATTCCGCAAAAGCCGGATATCGGCTACCGTGCGAACAACGCGCTTATCGCGCACGGCGAACCCATCGTCAAGCCGGCAGACTCCACCGAGCGCTTTCAGTACGAAGGCGAGCTGGTGGTGGTTATCGGTAAGGAAGCGAAGCACCTGTCAGAAGAGGACGCGCTGTCCTGCGTGCTGGGCTACACTATCGGCAACGACGTGAGCGAGCGCACCTGGCAGGCAGGCGACCGCACGATGTGGCGCGCCAAGAACAGCGACACTTTTAAGCCGATGGGCCCGTGGATCGAGACCGATGTTGACCTGGACTCGCTGCGGACGACGGTACGGCTGAACGGCGAAGTCGTCTCGGAGTTCGCCACTAACAACATGGTCTTCGGCGTGGAAACATACATCAGCGCGATGACACGCTACCTGACGCTGTATCCGGGCGACATGATATGGATGGGCACGGACGGCGCGACGGACAACATGAAGGTGGGCGACGTGTGCGATGTGGAGATAAGCGGTATCGGCGTGCTGAGTAATAGTGTAGTTGGTCAGTAAGTCGGTATATCGGTTTGTCGGTATATCAGTAAGTCAGAGGTTTACGCGGTGCAGGATTTCAGGAACTTGAGGGTATGGAAGCATGGTCATCAGTTGACTCTGGATGTGTACAATATCACGCAAAATCTTCCGCGCAATGAGCAATACGGATTGACCAGCCAGCTACGCAGGTCGGCGGCATCCGTCCCCGCCAATATCGCTGAAGGCTGCGGTAGGTATGGCAATGCAGAGTTGAGACGCTTCTTGCAGATAGCCATGGGTTCTGCCAGCGAACTGGAATATCACATACTGCTGACGCGCGACTTGGCATACATTGACAACCAGACTTACGATAGAGTTAACCAGCAAGTAATTAGCGTCAAGCGTATGCTCGCTTCATTGATTACCGCCTGCGTTAAGAAAGCGAAGTTCTGACTAACTGAAATACCGAAATACTGACATACTAAAACCGGAGGTTTTACCGATATGGCGACGATCAATTCGGTGCTGGGGCCGATGGACACGGCGGACTTGGGATTCACGCTGTCGCATGAGCATGTGATTGTGTCGTCTGCGGGGATTCAGCAGGTTTACCCGGAGTTCATAGACCGCGCCGGCTCTATTGAACGCGGCATACGCGACCTTAAAGCGGCATACGACGAAGGGCTGCGCAGCATGGTCGATGTTTCGACAATCGACTTGGGACGCGACGTCCGCCTCATCGCAGAGGTGTCGCGTGGGTCGGGCGTGAACATCGTCTGCGCGACCGGCACTTGGCGCGACATCCCGCGCGTGTTCTGGACGGCGACGCCGGAAGACATCGCGCCGCTATACATCCGCGAGATTGAAGAAGGCATCGAAGACACCGGCATAAAGGCGGGGATTATCAAGGTCGCCAACGACATGGGAGGCGTTACGCCGGAGGGCGAGGTTATCCTGCGCGCGGCGGCTCGGGCGCAGCGGGTAACAGGCGTGCCAATCTCCACGCACACCTGGGCGCCGGAACGCGTCGGCGACCAGCAAGTCGCCATTTTCGAGGACGAAGGCATCGACCTGAACAAGGTGTATATCGGGCATAGCAACGACACGGACGATATGGAATACCTGACCGGCTTGCTGGAAAAGGGCGTTTGGGTCGGGCTGGACCGCTACCCCGGCAGACCGGAAGCGCTCGACTGGGAGGCGCGAACGCAGACGGCGTACAACCTCATCGAGGCGGGCTACGCGCGGCGCATAATGCTGGGGCACGACTGGGCGGTGACGCTGCTCATCGCCAATCAGGAAGCGCGGCAGATGCGCGAAGTTCTGAATCCGCACGGCTACCTGTTCATCACGCGGCAGGTGCTGCCACGCCTGCGTGAATTGGGCGCGACCGAAGAGGACATCCACAACATCATGGTGGACAACCCGCGCCGCTTCTTCGAGGGGCGGCAATAACATCGCCCACCGGCGTTAAACCTCCATCATGTGATACATGTTGAAGAAAAGAGAGGGGCTTCCCCGACTAGCGGGAAAGCCCCTCCCTGGTGTAGAAGATGCTCCTGGGAACACCTACCTGGAGCACCTCCTCATACTACTATCCAATGCAGCAACCTCCTTTCTAGAGACCCTCAGTTAGCTTTCGGCCACCACCCATCTGTCTCTGGTTACCTATTATACACATACTTCGCCAGAATTGAAGGCGAAAGCCGCCGCCGAATTTTTAGCAAAGGTTCGCCATCCCGCCCAGGATGGGGCTTAAAGGATGGCAGAATCGGGACAGGGAAGCACGGACATCAACGACGGGCGCAAATGCTACAATTATCCATGCCCCAACATTCACCTAGTCATATCCCCCTATGGGGCAGGTTAGAATGGTGCAAAGCAGTACGCCTAGCAACAAAGACAATAAGGAAATTAACAATGATTGACGGCATCGTGGGCGTGATAATTTGGACAGAACACATGGAATCGATGACGGCGTTCTACCGCGATACGCTGCGGCTTCCCGTGCATGTCATACGGCCGGACTTCGTCGCATTCAGGTGGGGCGACATGCGCTTCAACATCGGCGAGCACTCCGAAGTGAGCGGCAAGAACGCCGAGCCGCAGCGCATTATGGTGAACTTCGGCACATCGGAAATCCACGCGCTGCACGAACGGCTGACCGCCTCCGGCGTGCGCTTCGTCAGAACGCCGGAGCGCGAGCATTGGGGCGGCTGGGTCGCCACCTTCAAAGACCCGGACGGCAACCTGTTGCAGTTGCTGCAAGCGCCGTAGGTTTGACTTAACTTGATTTACAGGGTGGGGAGGATTGGGCTCTAGCGCTCTCCGTTACACTGCCGGGCGGCGCTCGAATAAGCGGGCTTGCCGTTCGTAGGCGTGGGCGGCGCGGAAGACCGTCGGTTCATCGAAGGGCTTGCCCGCGATTTGCAGCCCGACGGGCAGGCCGGCCGGCGTGAAGCCGCACGGCACGGATATGGCGGGCATGCCGGTCAGGTTGTACGGTCCGGTGAAGCTTGGCACGCGCGAGGTGGTCATGGCGTCCATCGCGTCGAAGCGCGGCGCCGGGTTGGACATCGTTGGCGACACGATGACATCGACATTGCGCAGCACTTCGGCGAACTCGCGCTTGAGCACGTTGCGTACGCGCTGCGCCTGCACATAGTCGCCGCCTGAGAACAGCCCGCCCGTGCGGAATCGCGCGCGCACCATCTCGCCGAAAAGCTCGGGCGTGTCGCGCAGGTTGTTCTGGTGATAGGCGAACGCTTCGCTGAGCATTATGACCGGCTGCGCTGCGCCTGCGTGCTCCAGCATGGGGATATTGACCTCTTCGACATGCGCGCCCAATTCTTCCATGACTTGCAGGGCGTCGTCCACCGCTGAGAGAACATCCTTGTCGATCGTGGGGTCGTCCGCGAAGAAGAAATGGCGCGGCACGCCGATACGCATGCCTTCAATGTCATCTATCAGCGACTCGGAGTAGTCCGGCACCGGCGCGCGGCTGGTCGTCGGGTCTTTCGGGTCATAGCCGGCAATCGCCTGCAACATAATGGCGGAATCTTCGACAGTCCAAGTCATGGGCCCGCAGTGGTCGAGCGTCCAGCTCAGTGGCACGACGCCGTAGCGGCTCACGCGCCCGTATGTTGCCTTGATGCCGGCGATGCTGCAGAACGCGGCCGGTCCGCGAATGCTGCCGCCGGTGCAAGAGCCGAGCGTGCCCATGCACAGCCCGGCGGCGATGCCCGCGCCGGAGCCACTGCTCGATCCGCCGGGGATGTGGTCGAGGTTCCACGGGTTGCGCGCGAGTGGAAAGCCGTTCGTTGGGTCGGGGCCGCCGAGCGCGAATTCGTGCATGGCGAGCTTGCCTAGCAGCACAGCGCCCGCCTCTCTCAGGCGCGCCGTCGTGGTGGCGTCCTCAGTGGGAACGCGGTCTGCCATTACCTTGGAGCTTGCGGTGGTGAGGACGCCTTCAGTATCGTAGAGGTCCTTGAGGGCGATGGGTATGCCGTGCATGGCACCGCGATAGTCGCCGCGCAGGATTTCGGCTTCCGCCTGCCGCGCCTCAGCCATAGCGCCGTCGTGCAGCACCGTGATGTAGCATTCAAGCGTGTCGTCGAGCGCGTCGATGCGCTCGAGGAATGCGCGGGTAAGCTCGACGGGCGATAGCTCGCCGCTTTGCAGCAGCCCGCTTGCTTCGCCGATGGTGAGATAATGCAATTCTGTGGTCATGGCTACACCTCCGGGTCCCAGCCCGGCGAATAGACGACCGCCAAGTCTTCGGCGTCAAGGTTCAGCGCATTCATGCGGGCGATGGGTTCAAGATAGTGGTCGTACATCGGCTTGAGGTGCTCAAGCTCGTCGTCGGTGAGGTTGAGACCGGCGCGCTGCGTGAGGGCGCGGAAGTCGTCGGGGGTGGTTTGTTGGGGCATGGGGGTGGCTCCTTCTTGGGGTTTGACATTGATGGACGGGATGGAGGGGATGTTATCTATTGGTTTGACAATGCCTCCTCTCTGGCGGCGTCATACGCCTTGCAGACCTTCTGCGTTAGCGCCGTCAGCGTTTCTCTGTGTTCTTCCCAATCGGCGAGCGACCGTAGCGGGTATTTGATTTCATGCTTAATCTGTTCAAAGTGTCGCATGGCCTCATACCCACTATCCGCTAATTCGACTCTTTCAAAATTGACGCCTTCGTCCCTGAGTTTGTTAATCTCGTCGTCAGACGCAAAGTGGACAGCTGCCGGATGAAAACCAAGATTTACATAGTCGCCGTTGGAAATTTCAACAAACAGCGTTACGGCTTTGTTTTTCCATTCCATTCCCGGAAAGTCATACCATGAGTAGTCCAAGCTGAAATTCATCCGTGTGGTTGAATAGCCTTTGCTGAACCTGCTGTGTTGCCTTCTGAACATGATCTCTATTTCGGTCAGCACATTTTGGACATCCGTCGGCAGAGTTTGAGCTTTCCTCTCAAATTGCGCTCGACGATTTCTGTGGCGACTGCGCGGGCCTTGGTTTACTGGTATTCTGTCGCTGCCCACCTCTACATTTCTGGCAAGTAGTATTTTGCCGTCGGTGTTGGCGAAGCCGTAGAATGTTAGCAACGAAATGTCCATTCCACCACTCGCCATATAGCCCACCATGCGTTCAGTAGTGTCATCAACGCCTAGCCCTACAAGGACCATCCTGGGAGGCTTAAGGGCTTCAAGGTCATCCTCTGGCAACTCGTTGCTTTCGCGCAATTTGCTATACCAGTCCTTGAAGTCATCAATTTTCTCGATTCCATACTTGCCCGATTGTCGCTCTATATGACTGCTCAGGTCGTCCTGTTCCTTTGTGTCCAGGTCTGAAGCATAGTCTATCACCTGCGCTACTGCGTCACGGTTCAGCCGTCCGCGCTTCAGTTCGTACACAACAAGCCTGCCGTCGGTGTCCACGCCGAGCAGGTCGAGCCATCCACCTGCGGTTGATGTTTGCCGTCCAACTAGCTGTAAACCATCTTCGAGCATGTCCGGGTTCCGAGTCAGGATGTCCTCAAGACGTCCTTCGGTTTCCATCCGGTTCGTGGTGTCCAGTTGCGTTGTAGAAGTTCCATCGCCATCAACGGACCATATCTTGGTTTCTTCCATGTCGTCCAGCTTTCACCTTGTCCTGTACATCAACGTCAGCCGCTTAATCGGCCGTATTCGCTGCGGCGAATCGCTCGACCTTGATTTGTTCGGCTTGCTCTCGCGCTTGCCACAGGTCGTGAGCCATCTGCAATCTCAGCCATGTCTCCGGGGTTGAGCCGAACGCCTGCGAGAGCCGCAGCGCCATGTCAACCGACATGTCCGACTTTTCATTCACGAGATTGGACAGCGCCTGCCGGGTTATGCCTAAGCCTTCAGCGGCGCGCGTTACGGTCAAGCCCAGTGGTTCGAGACATTCATACTTAACGATTTCTCCGGGATGGGGCGGGTTGTGCATAGGCATAGCAGCGTCTCCTTAGTGGTAATCGGTGTAATCGACATCGGCGGCGTTACCGTCTTCATCGAACCTGAAAGTTACTCGCCAGTTCGCCGATACCCAGACAGCGTAGTGTCCTCTGAGGTCGCCCGTCAGGGAGTGCAGACGAAAGCCCGGTATGTCCATATCCCTTGGCGTGCTGCTTATATCTAGGAGGCCGAGAATGCGCTTCAACTTCCGCAAGTGTTGGGGCGCTACCCTGCGCTCGTTGCCGTTGTAGAGAGCTTCGAGCCGACGATTTCTGAACGACACTATCATGCCAACAGACTACGGGGTTGCGTTGTCAAGTGTCAAGTGTCAGTTGACAACAATAGGACTGAGCATAATTCATTCACTACACCCCCATCCTAACCTTCCCCCATCGAGGGGGAAGGCACAAAATTCATCTTGCTTATCCTGTACATCGATGTGAGTTATGGTCCCTCGTCCCAGATTTGGGCGGGCGAGCGCGGCGGGAAGGGCTTGTATGGATAGGCGGCGAGGCGCTCTTCGTCTAGGTCTATGCCTAGTCCGGGGGTATCGGGCAGTTGGATGTAGCCGTCTTTGACCTCGAAGGGGTTCTTGGCGATGTCGTTGCCGAGGTCTTCGAGGTTGACGAAGTATTCGGTTATGAGGAAGTTGGGTATGGCTGCTGAGACTTGTATGGTTGCTGCCAAGCCGACGGTGGTGCTGTTGAAGTTGTGCGGCGAGATGACGACGAAGTATGGCTCTGCCATTGCCGCGATTTCCTTGAGTTCTAGGATGCCACCGACGTTGCAGACATCGGGGTTGAGGATGTCTGCCGCCTGCTTCTCGAAGACCTCGCGGAACTCGAACTTGGTGTAAAGCTCCTCGCCGGTCACGACGGGGATGTTTATCTTCTGGCGCACGGAGGCGAGCGCGGGGATGTTCTCGGCGAGCACGGGTTCTTCGTACCAGAACGGGCGGTACTGCTCGATCTCGTGGGCGATGCGGACGGCGTGCATGGGCGCGAGTCGGCGGTGCATCTCAACGAGTATGTCCACATCGGGACCTACGGCTTCGCGGACGGCGCGCACATTCGCCACGGCTGCGTCTTCCACTTCCTTGCCGACAAATGTGCGCCAGCGTCCGGGTATGGGGTCGAACTTGAGCGCGGTGAAGCCTGCTTCTATGACCTCGGATGCGCGCTCGGCGAGCGATTCGGGCGTGGGGTTGCCGCCGGACCAGCCGTTGGCATAGACGCGAATCTTATCTCGACACGCGCCGCCGATGAGCTTATGCACGGGCGCGCCATAAGCCTTGCCCGCGATGTCCCACATGGCGTGCTCGAGGCCGCTGATGGCGCAGTAGTAGTCCATCGCGCCGCGCCTGCCGGCAAAGTCGTCGAATGCCATCTGCATGAAGTGCTTGATGTTAGTGGGGTCGCGCCCGATGAGGTAGCGCTTGAGCTGCTCCACATGCGCGACAATCTGTGTGTCGCGGTCGGACTGCGTGTAGCACTCTCCCCAGCCATGTATGCCCTCGTCCGTGTCAATCTTCACGAAACACAGGTTTTTCGCCTTGCCCGGATGCACAAGGTGCGCCGTAATGTCAGTGATTTGCATGTAATCCTCCGAGATTCTGTTCTTGTCGTTAACGCTATCCTACCTCATCCTGTTAAACGCCCGCGTTACCTGTCCACTTCGCCCAGGATGATGTCTATCGAGCCGAGAATCACCACGGCGTCGGCGACATAGGCGTCGCGTAGCATGTGCTGGAACGCTTGCAGGTTGGCGAATGACGGCGCGCGCACTTTGACGCGATAAGGCTTGTCCGTGCCGTCGCTGACCAGGAAGACGGCGAAGTCGCCGCGCGGCGATTCCGTGCGGACATACACCTCGCCCTTTGGCGGACGCGGGCGCGCTATGCGCCTATCGCTTGCCATTACGGGACCCGACTCCATCGACGCCATCGCCTGCTCGATGATGCGAACGGATTGGCGCATCTCTTCCACGCGCACATAGTACCTGTCCCAGCAGTCGCCGTATGTTCCGACGGGTATGCCGAAATCGAAGCGGTCGTAGATGGAATACGGCTCGGATATGCGCACATCTTCCGGCACGCCGCTCGCTCGCAGCGCCGGTCCGGTGATGCCGTAGTCTAGGGCGTCTTCAGCGCTTATTGCGCCGATGCCCTTCGTGCGCGCGAGGAACATTTCGTTCTGCGATAGAAGCGCGTCACACTCGGCGATGCCTTGCCGCAGTTGCTCCATAAGGCGGTGCATGCGCGCCGGGAAGTCGGCCGGTAGGTCTTCCTTGACGCCGCCGATGCGGAAGTAGTTGTGCATCAGGCGCGCGCCGGTAACGCTCTCGAACAGTTCTTGAATGCGCTCGCGCTCGCGAAATCCGTAGAGCATCGGCGTCATCGCGCCCATGTCCAGCCCATAGACGCCGTAGAAGAGCAGATGGCTTGCGATGCGGTTCAGCTCGGCGAGTATGACGCGGATGTGCTCGGCGCGTTCCGGCACTTCGATTCCCATCAGCTTCTCGGTGGCAAGCACGAAGGCGAGTTCGCAGTTCAGGTTGCCCACATAGTCGAGGCGGTCGAACAGCGTGATGACTTGGCTATATAGCTCGCCCTCGCAAAGCTTCTCCGAGCCGCGATGCAAATAGCCTATATGCGGCTCCGCCCGGACGATGCGCTCGCCGTCCACCCAAATGACGACGCGAAACACGCCATGCGTGCTAGGATGCTGCGGTCCCATATTGACCATCAGGTCAAGAGCGTCTGCTTGATCGGTTTGCTGTTGGTGGAGTTGCATTGTTATCTGACCCGTTCCAGCAATTGAAAATATCGCTCCCTGCTCATGCCCGCCGTCCGCATATTAGTGCGAATATGAGTCACGGCAACCATGCGCGGGCTGCTCTTAATGACAACAGGACGGTTTACACCCGGCTTGGTCATTATTATGTGGTCGCCCCTTTGTCGCACAATTCGGAAGCCTTCCAGTTCAAATAACCTCACCAAGGTCAGATATGGTATGGGCGTAAGTCGCCTTGCTGATGAACTCAACCTACAACCGCAATTTTGTCTTCAGTTATGCGTTCTCTCAATTTCCATGTGTCGCCGAACTTTGCGAATCCCGATTCCGTCAGCACATTGTCCAGCGTCCCTAGATATTCGCACCCCTCCAAGAACGCCTCGATTGCTTCTTGCAGCGACACCTTGGCATCTTCGGGCGTATCTCCGAAACTTGATACATCCAGTTCGCGGCAATATCCGACAAAGCAGTCGTCCTCTTGGAATATCTCTGCCTTGTACATTACCTTTGTCATTGGCAACTCTCTCCAATCAAGTGTTCCACAATTTCATCGCGTATCTGCGCTATTGTCGGCTGCGGGCAGTCGATGACGCGCTCGCTCGCGCCGATGTGCTTGTGATGCGGGAAGTGTTCCAATCCTTGGTGATGGCGCGCATTGTCGTAGAATATGGTACTGTCGTCTGCCGCCATGTAGTGGAATGAATATCTGATCAGCAAAGGCATGTTCCTGACTAAACCTACTCTCATTTGCGCGCTCAGGTGGCTGCCTCCATAGAATTTCAAAGTGACGCTCATTATTGCAAGCGACTCTCTCAAATATCTTATGGCGCGATCTTCTATCGAGTAACTTCCCGCAGATGTGAGGACATCGATACAGTGCTCCAAATAATCGTACAGCAGTGGGTCCACGCGCCTGCCTCAGTCAATTATCAGTTCTTGAACATTCTAATGCTCGATTGCCAATTCCTTGGCGCCATGCCTTTCTGCCATGAAGTCGCAGTATGCTTCCCACTTGAAGTAATCCCGAACGGCGCAATCCAACTCGCCTGCGTTCCACTTCGCCGCGAACTCTGCCGAACTCATGGCATACTTCGCCTCGAAGCGCGCAAGCTCGCGCTCGACATCTTCTCTGCTCATGTGAACGACCGTTATCTCATATCCACTAGGCGTCGTTGCCGTGTAACTCTTCTCTTTCTGCTCAACCATCGCGCCTACGCTCCCTCGCTGCTATCCTGAAATACCCTGTTCATCGATGTCGGCTCTATCAATTCTACCACTCATCATAATCATGAAACGGGAAGCTTTTACGCCCCGGAAAGCCCTCGAACCCGTCGTACAGCAGCAGTGGCGACATATCGGGATGGCCGTCGAAGACTACGCCGAACAGGTCGTGAGCCTCGCGTTCGAACCAGTTTGCGCCGCGCCAAATGGACACTATGGTTGGCACGACGGGCTCGTCCGACGGCAAGTTTGTCTTCACCACGAACTTGTGCCGCTTGTCCAGAGAGAACAGATGATAGTTCACCTCCAAACGCTCCACATAGTCCACTACGGACAGGCAGCGCAGGTAGCCGCAGTCTATATCGGGATGCTGTCGCGCGATGCGGCATACGGCTGGCACATCGTCCGGGCGCACCGTGAGCGTAACTTCGTCCACAGCGGCGCCGACTTGCGCATCAAAGTCTGCGAACACATCCTGCAGCACGGCGGACAGCGACTCTCCGCGCGCGTCTAGGGCTACGGGCGCGGTCGGGCTCACTGGTTCGCGGCGCGGTCGGCGTGGGCGTGCAGGGCGATTTGAAGGCGTTGTCATCTCGGCTCACCGTAGGCAATTGACAGGATGGACAGGATGGAGATGATGGTGGATGACGCCTATTCGCGCTGCTTGGCGTCTTGCCGGATTTTCTCCTGCAGCTGCATCAAGCCGAACATCAGCGCCTCCGGTCGCGGTGGGCAGCCGGGCACATACACATCGACGGGTATCAGGTGGTCAACGCCCATCACGACCGAGTACGAGCGGTAGTATGGTCCGCCGTTCGTGGCGCAGCTGCCCATCGCGATGACCCATTTCGGGTCGGGCATCTGCTCGTACAGCAGCTTTATCGGGTCTGCCATCTTCTTGACGACCGTGCCGGCGACAATCATCACATCCGCCTGACGCGGCGATGGCCAGGTAACGATGCCGAAGCGGTCTATGTCGTGGTGCGACATGTGCGCGCTTATCATCTCGATGGCGCAGCAGGCGAGACCGAACGAAAGCGTCCATAGCGAGGACTTGCGTGCGAGCGCGAAGAGTTCGTCCGACTTGGCTACGAGCGCGTTGGGGAGCGCGCGGTGCAGTACGCTGTCGGCGGGCGAATTGCCCCTGCCGGGCTCGTACCCTACGCCCAGCGGCTTCATGTCCGCCATAGGCAATGGGGTCATACCGCCGTGCTGCGCCAGGGGGCCCAGTGATAATTCGTCCTGTTGTGAAATGCCGTCCTGCGGATTCGTCTCCGGCGTTATCGCCAATGCAGCACCCCCTTGCGCCAGCCATAGACCACGCCGAAGAACAGGATGGCGATGAAGATGAGCATCGCGTAGAAGACGGCGGGGATGGTGTCTAGGAAGACGACCGCCCAGGGGAAGAGGAATACCGCTTCCACGTCGAATATCAGGAACAGGATGGCGAACACATAGTAGCGAATCTGAATCTGCGACCAGCGAAAGGGCGCAGGTTCGATGCCGCATTCGTATGGGATGTCCTTGACGGCTGACGGACGCTTGGGCGCGACGATGTAGGATGCGAGGAACATGCCGACGACAGCAGCCGCGCCAACGCCCGCCACGATGAGCGCCGCAGTCCAATTTGCCGCGTATTCTTCAGCCAAAGCGCCCCTCCGAATACCAAGCCCAACAACAAGCCAATGGTAGCACCGCCTTCAGACAAGTGTCAATTTGGCGGCGGGTTGATCCTTGAAATTTCTTGCTTTTGTGTTAGGCTTAGGTTGTCTGCGCCTTTAGTCGAGGAGGCGCTCTATGCTCCATTTTGGTTGGTCGTATGGATATGAAGATGAGGACCTGAATCATGGCGGATTTGTACCCAATAAGCATCAGAAGAAGAGGCATTGGAGAAAAGACAATGAAAACATTAGATATATTAGGAACTGCGTTAAGGCAAAACTTGGAAGGTGTTCTTGTGAGTGGTGCTCATGCATTAGAAAAACGGGCAAGTATCAGACACAAACAGAAGCGGCGCAAGCCGCTATTGATATAAATCACTTCCGTTGTATAAAGTATGCGGAAGTGTATCCATACAAATGCCGATATTGCAGTTATTGGCACATCGGGCACAGCAATAGAGGATTGGACATCGTTGCTTAGCTCATAACTCCGAACTTAGAATCATCCCCCGTTTTCGGCGCAGGCACACGGGGGATTTTCTTTATCCCCAGCCAATACTCCAATTTGCCTTATCCTATCCATCCTGTAAATTGATGTCAGCTCCCGCACATTTCCTTGACACCCACTATACCGCCCTGTACTATTGATTGCGTTAACAATCGAATACAAATATCTCTTATCAAGAGTGGCTGAGGGACCGGCCCTGTGAAGCCCGGCAACCTTTTCGCGTCTTGCGGCGCGTGAATCGGTGCTAATTCCGGAGAGCCTATGACGGCTCGGAGATGAGAGCGGCGCATTACACGAACTTCTCTCATCGGGAGAAGTATTTTTTTGTCTAAAATAACGCCGACATACCACACATAGTCCAAGAAATCACGCAAGAAATCACGGAGGAATATCAATGCCTACCAAGAACCCGGGCGAGCCATATTACCGCATCAGCATCGACGAGGCAGAGGAAATGCAGGCATCCGGCGATTCCGTCGTCGTGGATGTGCGCGCGCTCGACGAATACGCCGATGGCCATGTCAAAGGCGCGCTCTTCATCCATGTGGACACCCTGCTAGGGCGCATAGACGAGCTGCCAGAAGACAAGAACCTGCTGTTCATCTGCGCTATCGGCGTGCGCAGCGGACTCGCCGCCGAGATGGCAGCCGCGATGGGCTTCGACTCCGAGCGCCTGTACAACATCGAAGAGGGCACGCCTGCATGGATCGAAGCCGGCAAGCCTACTAGCTACGGGGCGGACGAATAGGCTGCTGCCTAGTGTAGCTAGAATGTGGCGCTAGACGGGTCGGGCTTACGGTAATCGCTATATCAAGTAATTCAGTTTGCCCCAATCCCAGCCTTTCCCGAAGGGGGAGGGACTATTGTCAAACGCCGACTTCATCTGCTGCTAAATTATTGTCGCTAATCATCACCTATCATCACCAAAGGACGAACAATGACCGTACTCGTCGTCGGCTCGGTCGCCTACGACTCCGTGAAAACGCCGGTTGCCAGCCGTGAGACTTCGCTCGGCGGGTCTGCTATGTACTTCTCCATCGGCATCAGCCGGTTCGCGCCCGTCAGCGTGGTCGCTGTTGTTGGCGATGACTTTCAGGACAAGGATGTCGAAGCGATGCGCTCTCGCGGCGTCGATGTCAGCGGCTTGCGGAGAGTGGCGGGCAGCACATTCCGCTGGGCAGGCGAATACTACGGCGCAGACCTCAACGCGCGCGATACGCTGGACACGCAGCTGAACGTGTTCGCAGATTTCTCGCCCAATCTCAGCGCCGAACAGCGCCAATGCCCGTACCTGTTCCTCGCCAATATCGACCCTGAACTGCAACTCGACGTTCTGCAACAGATGGAACGGCGTCCCCAACTCGTCGCCCTTGATTCCATGAACTTCTGGATAGATTCCAAGCGCGATTCGCTCGACAAGATAGTCAGCAGCGCCGATGTGCTGTTCATGGACGAAGGCGAGGCGCGCGACTACGCGCAGGAAGGCAACCTTGTGCTCGCGGCGCGGCGCATTATGGCGATGGGTCCCGGCGTGGTCGTGGTGAAGCGCGGCGCGCACGGCGTGCTGGTGTTCAATCGCACTGACTTGGGCCGCACTGACATGGGCGATGACGTTTTCTCCGCGCCGGCGTATCCGCTCGACCATGTTGTCGATCCCACCGGCGCGGGCGACACATTCGCTTCCGGCTTCGTAGGTTATATCGCAGCCACCGGCGACACGACGCCCGCAGGTTACCGCCGTGCCACCGTGCTCGGCTCGGTCATGGGCTCGTTCTGCGTGCAAGACTTCAGCTCGGACAGGGTGCGCACGCTCACGATGCAAGACATCGAAGGCCGCTTCCGCGCATTCACGAAACTCACATCGTTCGCGCCACTCGATGACGGCGAACGCATCGTGCCTTCTCGATAGACACGGCACGCTATACCAAAAACGGATAGGGCAGGGCGATAAGCCAGTCAAAATATCGCAATCCATCCCGGCAATACATGCATACGGACAGCTTGTGTATCGATACGAATGTCACGAATGTCGATACAAATCAGGAGGAATGACTTGACCACAGAAACGAACAGCGGGCACATCGCAGACGCTTCGCTTGCATCAGAGGGCATTCGCCGCATTCATTGGGCAGCGCGCGAGATGCCCGTGCTGCGCCAAATACGCGAGCGATTCGCCAACGAGAAGCCACTCGAAGGCTTGCGCATCGCCGCCTGCCTGCATGTTACGACCGAGACCGCCAACCTGCTGCTCGCGCTGAAAGACGGCGGCGCCGAAGCCGCTATCTGCGCCAGCAATCCGCTCAGCACGCAGGACGATGTGGCAGCCGCGCTCGTTCACGAATACGGCATCCCCACATTCGCCATCAAGGGCGAGGACAGCGAGACCTACTACTCGCACATCAACTCCGCGCTCGACACCAAGCCGCACATCACGATGGACGACGGAGCCGACCTCGTGGCGACGCTGCACTCCGAGCGCACCTCGGAACTTGACGGGCTTGTTGGCGGCACGGAAGAGACGACCACCGGCGTCATCCGCCTCCGAAGCCTTGCTGAAGAAGGCAGGCTGCGCTACCCGATAGTCGCGGTCAACGACGCGGACACCAAGCATTTCTTCGACAACCGCTACGGCACTGGGCAAAGCACGCTCGACGGCATCACGCGCGCGACAAACATCCTGTGGGCGGGTAAGACGGTCGTGGTCGCGGGCTATGGCTGGTGCGGACGCGGCGTTGCGCTCCGAGCGCGTGGCATGGGCGCGCAGACAATCGTTACTGAGATTAACCCCATCCACGCACTCGAAGCCGCGATGGACGGTCATCAGGTTATGAGTATGGACGAAGCGGCGAAGGTCGGCGATATATTCATCACGCTCACGGGCGGCATGAAGGCGGTCGGGCGGCGGCACATAGAGGTGATGAAGGACGGCGCGCTGCTCGCCAACAGCGGCCACTTCAATGTGGAAATAGACATCCCGGCGCTCGAAGAAATGGCGGACGCCAAGCGCGAAGCGCGCCCGTTCGTGGAAGAGTACATGATGGGCGATGGCAGGAATCTGTATCTGCTCGGCGAGGGCAGGCTCATCAACCTTGCTGCCGCAGAGGGGCATCCGTCCGCCGTCATGGACATGAGTTTCGCGGATCAGGCGCTGTCCGCCGAGTATCTGGCAAAGTTCGCGCACTCGCTGCAGCCGCAGGTTTACGATGTGCCGCGCGACATCGACGAAGAGGTCGGCAGGCTGAAGCTGCTGTCTATGGGAATCACCATAGACACGCTGACCACCGAACAGGAAGAATATCTCGCTAGCTGGGAGGTAGGGACTTGAGCGCCTCAACAATCGAGCAAAATCCTCATGTTGGCGAGCGAGACACGGAAGACGACGAGCAGCAGGTCCGCGAAGTTTCGCAGGGATACTCGAACTGCTTTGGCTGCGGTGAGGACAACCCCATCGGTCTGCGCCTGAAGTACCGCTTCGAGGGCGATGCGCTCGTAACCGATTTCAGGCCCGGCATCGAACACGAAGGCTGGCCCGGCATCGTCAATGGCGGTATTATCGCCACCCTGCTGTACGAAATCATGGAAAACTACGCATACCACAGCGGCAGCACCACAATGATGCGCGACATGGAGGTGAAGTTCATCCGCCCGGCGCGAATCCGCCGTCGCATCACGGCAATCGCGCGCCTAGATATCCAAGTTCACCGTGAAATGACCGTAACGGCAACCCTAATGCAAGGCAAAACGGTAGCCGAAGGCACCGCGCACCTAACCGAACTCTCCGAAGCGCAAATCGAACGAATAGGCATCAAGCAGCCGGACAAATAGGCCGATTTCGCAAATGCAATTTTTCTTGTCATTTGCGATTTATACCTGTCATTTCGAGCGAAAGCGAGAAATCTAAAGTCGGAAACAGGTTTGCATGCGACGATCCCTGCCTTCGCAGGGACATGCTTCAGATTCCTCACTGCGTTCGGAATGACAAGAAAAGGCGCGGAATTATAAAGACAGCGCGGAATGACAAAAATAGCGCGGAATGACAACATTAAGGATTTGTGAAATCGTCTCAGATAAAGAGCAAGGCTTGAGATGAATCGATGGGGCTAGGCTAGGACTAGGATGGCGGCGAAGAGCGCCGATTATGCCATAATTGCGCCATCCCTAACGGAGCAGCCAGTCCCGCAGCACCCTTACTTTTCAACAACTGTCCCAGGAGAAGAATAAATTGAGCCATACCTTTACCGACTCCCCTTCGTACCTGTTCACTTCCGAATCGGTTACGGAGGGGCACCCTGATAAACTCTGCGACCAAATTTCGGACGCGGTGCTAGACGCGATTATCGCGGACGACCCGAAGGCGCGCGTTGCCTGCGAGGTCTGCACCACCACCGGCTTGGTCGTCGTCATGGGGGAAATCACCACCGAGACCTATGTGGACATTGCCACCATCGTCCGCGACACCATCCGAGACGCCGGATATATCGATTCCACTTACGGCTTCGACTACCAGTCCTGCGGCGTCGCCATATCGGTGCACGAGCAGTCGCCGGACATCCAGCACGGCGTTGACACCGCTATCGAACTGCGCGGCGAGGCGGGCGACTACGACGACCTAGAGGCTGTCGGCGCGGGCGACCAGGGCATGATGGTCGGCTTCGCCTGCAACGAGACGCCCGAATTGATGCCGCTGCCCATTTCCCTGTCACATAAGCTCTGCCAGCGAATGGCGCAGCTGCGCAAGGATGGCACACTGCCGTATCTGCGTCCCGATGGCAAGTCGCAGGTTACGGTCGAGTACGCTTATGGCGTTCCAAAGCGCATCCATACGGTCGTGATGAGCACGCAGCACAGCGAAGATGTGAGCCAGGAGACAATATCGCGCGACCTCATAGAGCATGCTGCCAAGGCAATCATCCCCGCCGAGCTGCTCGACGACGACACACAGTATTGGATTAACCCATCCGGGCGGTTCGTAACCGGCGGTCCCGTCGGCGACACGGGCTTGACAGGACGCAAGATTCTGGTGGACACATACGGCGGTTTCGCGCGGCATGGCGGCGGCGCGTTCTCCGGCAAAGACCCGACGAAGGTTGACCGCTCCGCAGCGTATGCGGCGCGCTATGTCGCCAAGAATGTGGTCGCAGCCGGTCTCGCGGACAGGATGGAAGTCATCGTGTCATACGCCATCGGCAAGCGCGAGCCAACATCCATTTCCATCGAAACATTCGGCAGCGGCAAGATAGCGGATGACAAGATAGAAGCGCTAGTAGCGGCGAACTTCGACCTGACGCCCGGCGGCATCATCCGCGACCTGCAGTTGCGCCGCCCGCTGTATAAGCAGACCTCGACCTATGGGCACTTCGGCCGCGACGACTTGGAGCTGCCCTGGGAGCGCACGGACAAGGCAGACAAACTCCGCAAAGCGGCAGGGCTGTAAATCTTTACATGGATAAGACGATCTCACAAATGCAATTTACCCCTGTCATTTCGAGCGAAGCGAGAAATCTAGCGTTGGAAACAGGTTCGCATACAACGATTTTGGATTCCTCACTGCGTTCGGAATGACAACATTAGGGATTCGTGAAATCATCTTACGGATATACAGGATGGACACGATAGATAGGATAGACTGACAAAGAGCCTTTAGCATGCCTATCAAATTTGGAACGGACGGCTGGCGAGCCATCATCGCTGAGGACTTCACCTTCGACAATGTGCGCTTGTGCGCGCAGGGCGCCGCCGACCTGATGAAGTACCACAGCCTAGCGTATCGCGGCTTCGTCGTGGGTTACGACACGCGCTTTGCGTCCGCCGAATTCGCCGCCGCGGTCGCAGAAGTGACTGCCGGTAATGGCATCCCCACACTGCTATGCGACAGGGCGGCGCCGACTCCTGTCGTCGCGTACAACCTCGTGGCGAAGGACGCCGGCGCCGGCGCGGTCATTACGGCGAGCCACAATCCCGCCGCCTACAACGGTTTCAAGTACAAGCCCGACTACGGCGGCAGCGCATCTCCGGAAATCGTCGCTGAGCTGGAATCGCGCATCGCGGCGGCGGAATCTTCCGGCGGCTCGCAGCGAATGCCCATTCAGCAGGCGCAAGCCAACGGGCTGCTCGAACTGTTCGACCCGCAGCCCGATTATCTCAATCATGTCGCATCGTTCGTTGACCTAGCGGCGATACGCAACGCGGGCTTGGACATCATCGTGGACTCCATGCACGGCGCGGGCGCGGGATACCTCGCTGATTTGCTGTCCGGCGGCTCGACCCGCGTCATTGAGATTCGCGGCGAGCCGAACCCGGCATTCCCCGGAATGGCGCAGCCGGAGCCGCTCGCGCACAACCTCGCGCCACTCATCGACGAGGTGGAAGACAGAACCGCCGACATCGGTCTAGCCACGGACGGCGACGCGGACCGTCTAGGCGTCGTGGACGACGACGGCAACTTCCTCACCACCCTGCAAACTTTCGCGCTGCTGTGCATGCACCAGCTCGACACGCTCGGCAGGCGCGGGCCGCTAGTCCGCTCCATCACCATGACCGGCATGATAGACAAGCTCGGCGCAATCTACGATGTCCCCGTCCACGAAACCCCCGTCGGCTTCAAGTACCTGGGCCCCGTCATGATGGCTCATGACGCCCTCATAGCAGGCGAAGAAAGCGGCGGTTACGCGTTCCAAGGCAATGTGCCGGAGCGCGACGGCATCCTGAGCGGCTTAATGTTGTTGGACCTCATGGTCAAGACCGACATGGGCATCGCCGATCTACTCGGCGAGCTGGAAGACAAAGTAGGCCCCCACCACTACGACCGCCTCGACCTGCACTTCGACGAGAGCCTGCGCGCCACCATAATGGCACGACTGCAAGCCGCCGCGCCATCGACAATAGCGGGCTTGCCGGTAGAGCAAGTGGACACACAAGACGGCTTCCGTTACCTGTTGGAGGGCGGCTACTGGGCGCTAATCCGCTTCTCCGGCACCGAACCATTGCTGCGGATATACGCGGAGGCAGAATCGCCGGATGATGTGGCAATGCTGCTGGAAGAGGCGCGGGGGATGGCGGGGGTGTAGAATAAAGTAATGAAAGAGCGAAAAAACAATCAGAAGGTAAGCAAGACAAACGTGCGTCCTGACACCATGGCACACTTCAAGGCAAGCCTTGAGAAAAACCGACGCCTCGGCGAGTTACTTGGCAAGTCTTGATGCGCGACTCGCCCTGCCATTGCGCCGTATCGCATCCGCGATAGGACCGAGCCGCGACGGTCCTGAGAACAGATCGTAGTCCAGTATGCGCTGAACTTCGTCCGCTTCCATCTCATTCGCCAAGAACTTGAACACCCTCGGTATGGCGCTTGCGCGTGTCTTGGACGCTGGCACATCGATGCCGTAAATGTCACAGAAGTTCCGAATATCGCCGAATGTGGGTAGGAAGTCCTTGCGCTCGAACCGCTCCGCAAGCGCCGTTATCGCATCCTGCTTATCCGGCCGCAACTCCATCTTGTCGGCGTATTCGGCGGCGTTGGGCTTTGACTTCTTTATTCTTGGGCTCCTTGCCGAATAACCGTTTGTCAACTTCCCATTATGGTCATCAGTAACTGCAATCTTCCCTAAAGACTGAAGGACGTTCCCGAGACCATACTCACGGACTATTGGCCGCAATGCACTTTCAAGTTTTGGGTTAGTCATTTTTGTTAATCTCCGCCGGAATCCAACCTGATTCCACCAGTCTTAATAAGAACTCACCTGCGAAAGGCTGAAATGACTTGAGCGCATTTCCAGTATATCTGAAATCTCCCCGCATTATTTTAGGAAATCCACGGGAATGTACAAGTTGATTCCTAAAAATATGCCAAGAGTTTTCAGACGCTTCTTCAGAAATTTCTTTCATAGACCTTTCTTTTTCCGGTCCTACATCGTTTCCACCGTCATAAAAGGAGTTGTTGATTACGATACCGATAACAGCAATCTGATGTCCTGGGTTTGAACTTTTGAAAGCGTTAAGGGAATCATTGAGTAGAGGAAAACCAATGGTAGCAAAGAACTCCGGTTTGACGGGCACAAGTATGTAACCTGATGCATGGTAAGCCGTCTGCGTAAGGATCGATTCGGTAGGAGCACAATCTATAAGAATTAAGTCCTTGCTCTGGAAACTATTAGCGATAAGTCGTGCGAGAACTCTTGGATCAGTTCCGATTGAGCTTATCAAGTTGTCCGAAAAATCGAATCTTGAAGGGATCACATGAAGATTAGATGTAACTTCATGAACAACATTGTCAATGTCCAATGGACTTGAAGAGGGATTAAGCGGTGTGGGAGGTTGGTAACCCTTGAATATCTCAACAATTGAGGGCGATTTATTTTCCAAAAAGCGTTTATAGCCGTATTCTCCCATAAGCGATTGGGACAGGTTAGCTTGTGGGTCTAAATCAATTGCTAGGACGTCCTGCTTAAAGACTAATGCAGAAACCCGTGCCAGCATCGCCGCAACGGTCGTCTTCCCAACACTACCCTTCATGTTTATCACTGAAACGACAATAGGCCCCTGTTCGTCAGCCATATATCCACATACTCCTGCGCTATCGCAATCATTTGCCGTATAATAAGCACATCACACCATCAGCCAAACTCTCCCTACCATGCCCTTCCTCACCGCTACAAACCTAGCCCTGCTCTACGGCGAAATCGAGATTTTCGCCAACCTCGACCTTCAGATCGAAGAACGCGATCGCATCGGCATCGTCGGTCCGAACGGCGCGGGCAAAACTTCGCTCATCCGCATTCTTGCGGGCGAGATTGAGGCGAACGGCGGCAATTACACTTGGCAGCGCGGCGCGCGCATCGGCTATGTGCCGCAGACGCCGGCGCAAGCCGCATCCGGCACCGTCCGCGACGAAGTAATGCAAGCCTTCGCGCGACTGCGCCGCGTCGAAGACGAACTCGCATCGAGCGCGCTGGATATTCAGGTCGCGGACGGCAGCGCACGACGAGACGCGGAGCGCCGCTACGATGCCCTGCTGCGGGAGTTCGAGGCGCTGGGCGGCTACGACTACGAACATCGCATGGAGCGCGTGCTAGACGGCGTGGGGCTGCCCGAAGAGACGCTGGCAACTCTCGCGGCGGATGCAAGCGGCGGCGAGCGCACACGCGCGGCACTCGCAAGAGCGCTGCTGTCCGAGCCGGATTTCCTCATATTAGACGAGCCGACAAATTACCTAGACTTTCGCGGCTTGGACTGGCTCGAAGATTTTCTCGCGAGTTTCACCGGCGGCTTCATGGTCGTCTCGCACGACCGCTACTTTCTCGACAAGGTGGCGGACCGCATCCTGGAACTCGACAATGGCAAGCTGCGATCATATCCCGGCAACTTCTCGAAGTACCGCGAGCTCAAGGAAGAGCAGCGGCGGCGCCAGCTCATAGAATACGAGCGGCAGCAGGAGTACATCGCGCGCGAAGAAGCCTTCATCCGCAGGTACAAGGCAGGCCAGCGAGCGCGTGAGGCGCGTGGGCGCCAAACCCGCCTCGACCGCTTGGAGCGCATCGAAAAGCCGCACACGAACGAAGAGGTGCATCTCGGCAGCCTTAGCGCATTCCGCACCGGGCAAATCGCCATCCGCACCAGCAAGCTGTCGGTCGGATACCAGCAAGACGGGCAGGGTGTGCCGTTGCTGACCGTAGCCGACACGCAGCTGGAACGCGGCTCGCGCACCGCCATCGTGGGCAGCAACGGCATCGGAAAGACCACGCTGCTGCGCACGATACTCGGCGGGACGCCGCCCATCGCGGGCAGCGCGAGCCTCGGATACAATGTGGAGCCGGGCTACTATTCGCAGGGCAGCACCGACCTTCCGCAGCATTCCACCGTCCTGAACGCGCTGATAGACGCCCGCAACCTTCGCATCCCGGAGGCGCGAAACTATCTTGCGCGCTTCCTGTTCCGGGGCGACGACGTGTTCAAGTCCACGTCAGCCCTGAGCGGTGGCGAGCGCAGCCGTCTCGCGCTCGCTCGCCTGCTCATCACCGAGCCGAACCTACTCGTCCTCGACGAGCCGACAACGCACCTCGACATCCCAAGCCGTGAGGCGCTCGAAAGCCTGCTCGACAACTACGGCGGCACGCTGCTGTTCGTGTCGCACGACCGCCGCCTGATTTCGCAGCTCGCGTCCCAGCTCTGGATAGTCGAAGACGGCGAAGCCACGCTGTTCAGGGGCAACTTTGAGGAATGGATACGCCAACGCCAAGACGCCCAGCAGCCAATCCGCAACACTGTGTCACGGCAAGCGCCAATGCCCAAACCGCGCAGCAGAAATGCGGACAGACAGCGGCGCACATCGGCAGCGCAGAAGCGCGCGAAACAGGCAGTCATCAGAGACTACGAGGAGCAGATAAGCAATCTGGAGGCGCAGCTAGTCGATATTAACGCCGCCCTCGAATCAGCCACTGAGCGCCAGAACATCGCCGAAATCACGCGGCTCGGCAAGCAGTACAATGCAACGCAAGCGCGGTTAGAGCAGGCGTGGGAAGACTGGAGCGAGTTGTCGTAGATTCAGGCGGCGCACCCGATTTGTTTTTCACCACTATTGCATTTCCATCCTTGCGCGTACAGATAATAATCAAGAACATAACAATTCTTGAAGTGCAACCTCATTGAACTCATAGGATAGGATGTGTATTCTTGTGCGAAGTAGAAGCAATAGTAAACGATGGAGTTTCCTTCGTGAACGACGAAATTAACAACATGACCCACCCGATGCTTGAGCAGGCATCAAGCATTAGGCGCAATGATGAACCTAAGAAAAGTTCTTCGGGAAGAACGGCGTCAAGTGGAATAAGTGATTTGCCTTTGTCGGAGTGGAGAGAATTTGAGGAGATTCTCACGGATAGTTTGTGGCTGATTGGAGACAGAGACAGGTCAGGCGTTCACAATGCCGGGTATCACGGTAACTTTGTTCCGCAGATTCCGTATCAATTGATGCGACGCTACACTCGCCCAGGTGATATTGTCATTGATCCGTTCTTAGGCAGCGGCACAACAATGCTTGAGGCACAGAGATTGGGGAGGAATTGCATTGGTGTGGAGTTGCTGCCCGAAATGGCAGAACATTCCGAACGATATGTACAACTTCAAGGCATAAACGAAGAAGTGCATACAGAAATAATCGTTGGCGACAGCAGTTGCGTAGATGTACAAAATAGCGTACTTGTATCTCTAGAAAGCATGGGCAGAACGCAAGCGCAATTGGTAATCATGCATCCACCCTACCACGACATAATACCCTTCAGCGATGACCAAAGGGACCTGTCCAATGCCCCAACGGTGAATGACTTTGTCACCAAATTTGGCGATATCGTCGAAGGGTTTAGCGAAATGCTTGAACCCAAGCATTATCTAGCAATCGTTATTGGGGATAAGTATGTCAACAGCGAACTCATTCCCTTGGGATTTCACTTAATGAGTGAAACGCTCATGCGCGGGAACAACCTGTCATTGAAGAGCATCATCGTGAAGAACATGGTAAACAACCGCGCGAAACGCAACTTGGAAAACCTATGGCGCTACCGCGCTTTGGCGGGCGGATTCTACGTCTTCCGACATGAATACATTCTGCTCTTCAAGAAGGTGAAATAATGACGGCGCATGTTTTCGTCGTTGACACCAAGACTTTCCCTGTACACTTGAGATACAAATTCGCAGGCACGGGAGCGCGGGAGCATCAAATTGATTTCAACAACTCAGTAAATTCGTCCTTGCATCACACGCCAGAAAACATGCTGGCGGGCATGATGGCAGATATTGGTCGGATTCGCCGAGGCGATAGCATTATATTCTATTTGCAACAGAGAGCGCCAAGAATACCAGAAGGCAAGTTTTACGGGATTTTCCGCGCCGCTGAAGACTACTCTTTTATTGACAACAATGATGGCAGTCAGTTCTTAAAGAATTCTCTTGGTAAGTCCCTTACCTTCCGCACTATATTTGAGCCTGACAGAGTTTATCCGGAAGGCGTGACCGAATGGGAAGCTCTTGATGAAATCAAAGGAATATCCAAGCCAAACCAAATGATATGGAGTCTGATCTACCGGAAACTCAAGGGTAATCGTGGCTGCACAATGATCACTGAGTATGAGCAAGATAGGCTGTATGACCTACTGGACAGGAAGAACGAAGGATTTGTCTTGGACTGTGATGATCAATCTCTTGACTTCGATATAAACACTCAACGGATATTCTGTAGCGATCTCATTCCTACAGAATATTCCGGGCGAAAAGAATCGATCAATCTGTTCCCGAGACTAGCGTTAAAGTATCTTGACGGAAGGTCGTTTGAAGCCCACCTACAAGCGGAAATCGTAGGTGGGCTTGGGAGAGATTCTGATGCTCTCAGCAAGATGCTGATTGGCGAATCTACAATTGAATGGCTGGGGAATGAGGTGTCTTGTGGAGTCGGAATGCAGAAGATTGATGTGATGTTTGCGTTCATCAGAGACGGGATTAGGTATGTATCGCCCGTCGAGCTAAAGAGCGTGCGGATTCAGCCAGCACATGTTAGGCAAGTTCAGAGGTACGTTGATTGGGTTCAACAATATTACATTCCTAATCTTCCAAGTATCATATCCCCAACGCTCATTACCCTGAATTCGCAGAGTCCACTTTCATACGCTGTACGACAAGAAATTCAAAGATTCAACGACCACAATTCAGGCAGCACTTGCGAAAGGCTGCGGCTCGTTGAATTTGAAGTGAACAGTTCTGCTGGACTCACTTTTTCTATTAACAACTATTAGCACAGAGCGCACGCGCTCACACCGTCTCGAATTCCAAAGCGGACAGGTTCAGTTCGGAGGAACGCCGCGAAAGATACAGCATCTCCACGCCCACTACTTCGTCGAATTCGTTGTAGTCGAGCACAATGCCCGGCGCGACTTCTTCGGATTCGACTATCTTGGAATCGTCAAGGCGTAGATGCAAGGCGTCGGCTTCCTTATCAACATGGAGTTTCATAGTTCTCCCTTCCCTTATCCTCCCCATCTTGTACATCCCTGTTAGACTCCGCCCCCGTACCGCCGCAACGCAGCCTCATACGCTTCCGGCGTGTTCAGGTCCAGGCGAATCATTGGGTCGTCGAGGGCGTATTCTTGCACGCTGTTGCGGTGTGCTTGGAATACTTCGCGGATGCCTTGTCGCTCTTCGGTGATGCGCGAGAGTTCGCCTCGCAATGACGCCGCGAATATCAGGGGATGGCCGCCGTGGCCTTCGTAGCGCGGCGAGGTTATCAACGCGTCGCCGGCTATGTGCGCCCGCACTACGGCAGACACGATGGACGCAGTGCGCGGCTGGTCAACGGCGAGCAGCATTATGGCGTCGGCGTCCGCGCTGATGGCGCTCAAGCCCGACTTGATGGATGTCGTCTTGCCTTGAAGATAATCCGGGTTCGGCACGCAGCGCGCGCCGGTGTGTGCAACCTGCGCTGCAACGGCGTCCGCCTCATGCCCCACTACGACCACAACTTCTGCTGCGCCGCCATCGAACAGCGCGCTAATCTGGTGCTCTACGAGAGTCGTGCCGCGCCAAGCCAGCAGCGGCTTGGGACGCCCCATCCGCCGTGATTCGCCGGCTGCTGTCAGGATGGCAGAAACGCCGGGCATTGCCTAGTCTGCCACCGCCACTGCCGCGCCGTGCTTCTCCTCGATGCGGGTCATCAGGCGCTCTTCAAGCTTCATAACGCTGCCAGTGCCGCCCAAGCGGAACATCAGCACTTCGGACATTATGCTGACGGCAATCTCTTCGGGCGTGCGCGCGCCAATGTCCAGTCCGATGGGCGCGCGAAGCTCGCGGATGCGTTCCTGCGATATGCCCATCTGCATCAGGTCTTCGTAGATGAGGATTATCTTGCGCTTGCTGCCGAGCAGACCGACATACTTCGCCGGAGTCCGCGCGGCTGCGGCGAGCGCCACATTGTCGTAGCGGTGTCCGCGCGTGGCGACTATGATGAAGGTGTTCGGGTTGATGGGTAGTTCGCTCAGCGCGTCTTCAGGATTTTTGGCGATGATGATGTCAGCTTCCGGGAATCGATCGGCGTTGGCGAACTCTTCGCGGTCGTCTGTCACGAACACACGGAAGCCCAGCGTCTTGGCAAGAGGCGCGATGGACTTGGAAACATGCCCGCCGCCGCACAGCACTAGCTGCGGTGGCGTGGTATATGCCTCGATGAAGTATTCGGCGCCGCTTCCGGTTACGACATACTTGTTCTTGCCGTGCGTCATCAGCTCGAATGCCTCGTCTTTAGCGCCTTCGTCTAAATCAGGGCTGCCCAGTGAGCCGACCGTGCTGCCGTCCTGCCGGATGAACATCTTCGCGCCGATGCTTGCCGCAGAGCCGCTGCCGCCGCGAACCAGGCTCGCCAGCGCGACCGCGTCGCCGCCCTTGTACGCGTCGTCGATCTCCTTGGCGAAGTCCAGATATTCGCCCGGCTCGTACACCGGGTCGATGAGGAAGAACATCGTGCCGCCGCAGATAAGGCCGTCTTCCGCGGCGAGGTCTTCATTGAGTTCGTATTCGCGGTACTCCGCGCCGCCGCCGCTATTTAGCAGCTCGCTAGCCGCGAACCAGATGTCGCCTTCGACGCACCCGCCGCCCAGCGTGCCCACGCCGCTGCCGTCGTTCCGCACCAGAAGCTTAGACCCGGGCTTCTGCGGAGTCGAACCCTTAGTGCCGATGACCGTAGCCACGACCACGGGTGTATCGGACTCAAGCTGCTTGACCGCTTCATTGAAAACTACCTGCATTGTCCACCCGCCTTTATGGGCTTCTCGCGTTCAATCGAGTTGCATGCATCCCCTGCACACTTACAGATTATCAAAACGGCGGCGATTCTGTCTATTCTACACCTCGGTGTCATAGACTATCTTGCCGTCCCGCCATGTCGGCACGGAGCCGGTCGTCTCGATCGCGCGCTTGCGGGCTTTGATGGCTGCACGGCGCATCGCGGCATCCATACCCTTGATGTACGCGACTCTTTCCTCTTCAGTAGGCTTCCATCTCCCGTTACTCTGCTTATCCATCATTTATCCCTTCTGCGACTAACTTTGGAAACTCTTCGGTCGCGTCATAAAGCATCCAGTCATTCACAATATCTTGATATATCTGCTGAAAGTTGCGCCATCCGGCATTGAAGCGGCGTCGCACCACTTCTTCATCCACGTTATGCCCGCCTTCACGCACTCGATTCCGAACACGCGTCACCGCCATATCCGCCGAGGGCAGACGGAGGAAGCATAGCCGCACCCAATATCCTTGCGCTTGCCAGCTTGGAATCATCCTAGCATAACTGCGCCCGCTCAGCGTCGTCTCGAAGGCGAAACTTTCGCCCTTGCGAACATAGTCGTCTATCAAGCGAAGCATCAGCCTGCCCGCCGCGACCGCTGAACGCTCAGGCTCGAAGGGATTCAGCCCCGCAGCAATCATATCGGCATTGACGAAAGTTCGGCAACCCGCTTCGTTCAGCAAGAATTCCGTCGCAAAGGTTGTCTTGCCCGCGCCGTTTGGTCCGGCAATTATCAGAATGAGCTTCTGTGAAGTCAGGCTTGTCAATTCAGACATCCCCTCCAATTCTGTCCGTCTTGTCAGTCCCCAATAAGCAGCACCCACATTGGACCCTCGCCCACATCGTAAGTGGCAATGCGCGCCAATGTGCCATCATCTTCGATGCGGTAGGCGGCTAGTTTGCCTGTGTCCAGACCTGCTGCGTAGAGGTATTGCCCGGTTGGGTCGATGCTGAAGGCGCGCGGCACTGCTTCGCTTGCCGCATGGCCGATTGGTGTTAGTGCGCCGCTGTGCGCGTCCACGCTGAAGCAGGCGATGCTGTTGTGCCCGCGATTCGGCGCGTATAGGAACTCGCCCGATGGCGCAATCTGAATCTGCGAGCAGCTGTTTTGCCCGTCGTATCCGTCCGGAAGCGTGGATGTAGTCTGGAACGCGCTCAGCGTGCCGGCGTCCGCATCGAAGTTGTACGCCGTAACGCTGCATCCCTGCTCGTCCGAGAAGTACAGGATGTCCTTGTGTGGGTGAAAGCAGAAGTGGCGCGGACCTAGTTCAGCGTCCGGCGCAACTCTAGCGGGCGTGTTGGGCGTGATATGCCCCGTCTCCGCGTCGAACCTGAACTGAAATATCGCGTTCGGACCGTTGCCTCCGGAGATGTGCGGCACGAAGGCGAAGCGGTTCGCCGGGTCGGTCTGCATGGAGTGCGCGCCCTTGTCCGTAGCGAGCCATTCGGCGGGCGGTGAAACAGCCGCGCCATCGTCGCCGATTGCATGCACCGCGCATCGACCGCCTTCGTAGTACGCGGACAGCAGAAATCGCCCGGCGCGGTCGGTCGAAAGGTAGCATGGGTCGTTGTCCACCGCGGCATCGCCGATGTGCGCCAGCGCGCCGCCGTCGCCAATGGCGAATGTCGAAATCGCGATCGCGTCGCGGCAGCCGACATACAGCCTATCGCCCGTCGGATTCACCGCGAGCGGTGCAGGCCGCGCCGCCGTCGCCGTATCCCCGATGTGCGTCAGCGCGCCCGTCGCTGTGTCCACTTCGTAACGGGCTATTCTGTCTTCCTCAGCCAGCGTGATGTACATCTGCATGGTCATTACTCACATCCTGTCCAGCATTTGAATTCGTCATTCCATACACTAGTTTCGTCATTCAGGCGTAGGCAGGAATCCAGCGCAAGCATTCACCCTGACAATCTCTGTGCACAAATGTCGCCATTAAGGATTTCCTTTAGGAAGATTGGCTCAGGTTACGCCGGTCGCGCCGGCAACGCTGCGACTAGTTCTACATTGTCAGGAAGTGTCAGTCCTGCCTTCTTTAATTCAATCTCAAGTTCCTCTATCTTTGCTTCTGTAAGGTAAAGTTGCACCATGTTATTGGGAATGTCCAGCCCTGAACCAAAGTTAAAGCCGAGTCCCTTCACCATTTCCTCGGCTTCCTCCCTTGCCTTCTTGAGTTCCACAAGCGACTTATCTACTTGACATACCTTAACGGTTGCAGCCACCGACGTGCGTTCAAGATACGGACGAATCGTCTTCTCTCCATCTTTTGTGAATGCCACTACAACCCTGTAATCCGGCTCGTTTTGTATCCAGAGACCGCCGAATGTAGCGCTCTCGCCTGATTCCAATTCAGAACCGAGGTTGCCGATTTCGTTCTGTCCGGATAGCCTTCTTATCGCTTCGTTCAGACTGACGCCGTAGTCTTCTGCGTAACTGCGTGCATCCTCCACGAGCGCAGGACTGACATCCGGAAGTGATTCCGGGGGCTGCTGTGGAGCAATTTCAGTGCATGTTGCCTGAACTTCCTGACACGCCGCCATGGACATTGCCAACAGTAAGACCAATGCAAGTGGCAAGGATTGAATGATTATCCTATCTATCGCGCGCATCGATGTCAGTTCCCTCTGTCACAACCGCAGCATCCGCTCTATCCGCCGATGCCCGCGGCATGGTCCCACTACAGCGATGTTCAGGCGCTCGGTGAGCAGCACTTCGTTGGCGAGTTGCAGGATTTCATCGGTCGTGACTGCGTTCACTTGCTCAATGACATCGTCCACATCGGCGATTTTGCCGAGCAGCATCTCGGACTGTCCCATCCAGATTGCCACCGCGCGCGTGTCTTCCATCCGCAGCATCAGCCTGCCCGCGCTCAGGCGCTTCACCTTTTCCAGTTCGTCTTCCGGGACGCCTTCTCGCAGTATGCTTACCTGCTCAAGTATAGTCTGCACCGCGTCGTACACGCGCTTAGGGTCAACGCCCGCGGATACGATGAGCGCGCCCGTGTCCGAGAAATGGCTGACATCGCTGTGCACATCGTAGGCGAGCCCGCGCTTCTCGCGCACTTCTACGAACAGACGGCTGCTCATGCCTTCGCCAAGCGCTACGCTCATCAGATCAAGCGCGTACCGCTGCGGATGCGTCAGGGACACGCCCGGCAGCGCGACGGACAGGTGCGCCTGCTCCGTCCTGCGATACTCCACATGCGACTGCGGTTCGTACTGCACACCGTTGAACGAAGTCCATTCGTCGCGCGTACCCGGCTGCCATCCTGCGCTCAGCCTGTCCACCTGCGCCACCACATCGTCGTGCGACACATTCCCCGCGACGCTGACCACGATGTTGTCCGGCGAGTAGTACGCGGACACATAATCGAGCATCATCTCGCGTGTTATGCCGCCAACGCTTTCACGCGTGCCTCCGATGTCGCGTCCGAGCGGATGCCCGGGATACAGCATCTCGTCTATAAGCGCCTCGACCTTGTAACTGGGATAATCGTTGATCATCGCCAATTCTTCGAAGATGACCTGCCGTTCCTTCTCGATAGAGTCCGGCTCATACAGCGAGTTGCGGAGCATGTCGAACAGCAGCGCGAGGCTGTCCTCGAAGTACGGCTGCGCCACTTTGCACCAATATACTGTCACTTCGTGCTCGGTCGCCGCGTTAATGATGCCGCCCACACTCTCAATAGCCTCGCTGATTTGCTGCGGCTCGGGACGCATCTGCGTGCCCTTGAACAGCATATGCTCGAGGAAGTGCGAAAGCCCCGCCTGTTCGTCCGCTTCATAGCGTGAGCCTACGCCCACGAACACACACATACTCACCGAGCGTGTGTGCGGCATCTCGCCCGTAACCACGCGCATCCCATTGTCCAACTTACTCTTCTGGAACATGCCTATCCTTACTATCCCGTTAATCCCGTACAGCCCTGTAAGAATTAACCTTCACTGCCAGCCGTGCGAATCTCCACGCCGGCACGCTCTTCTTGCACCTTTGCCACAGCCCCGGATGACTCCCTGCCCCAGCCCTTGTTCTGCCCCGCAATGTACCGCTGTTGCACTACGTTTGCTAGCTCCATCGGCACGCGAAGACTCCGCCCCATTTCCGTCGCCAGCCCGACGTCCTTCGCCGCAAGGTCAAGCTGGAATCCGGGTTCGAAGTTTCCTACGAACAGATCGTACGGCAGCCTCTGCATACTCTGCGTATTCCCGGAACTGCCCTTCACCGCGTCGAACAGCGTCTGCGGGTCCACTCCCGCTTTAACGCCCAGGCTGAAGGCCTCCGACAGCAGCACGTGCACGCTCAGGCCAATAAGATTGTTCACGATCTTGCATATCGCGCCAGAGCCGAGATCGCCGCAGCGCATCACCTTGTCGCCAATCCTGTCCAGCACAGGCTTGCAGCGCATGTATGCGTCCTCGGCACCGCCGACCATTACGCAAAGCGTGCCATTTTCCGCGCCGCCCACGCCGCCGCTGACTGGCGCGTCCAGCACTGTAACGCCGTTGCTCTCGCCCGCCGCGCTGATGCGATAGATGGTGTCCGGATCGGTCGTGCTCAGGTCGAAGAACACCGTCCCCGCGCCTGCGCCGCTCAGGATACCGCCTTCGCCCAGGGCGACCTCTTCCACATCCTGCGGACGAGGCAGGGAAGTAAACACGACATCGCTCGCGGCTGCGACTGCCGCCGGGCTGTCCGCCCAGGTCGCGCCCATCGAAAGCAGCTCTTCCGCCGCCTCCCTGCGAATGTCGAACACCGTCATTTCGTAGCCGCCCAGCGCGATATTCCGCGCCATGTGCCGTCCCATATACCCAACGCCGATAAATCCAACTTTCATGTCAGTACCCTCATATACAATAATGGTAACAGTAGAGTTGTGAAGAATGATAACACGCCCGCCGCCTGCGGTCGCAAGCGAGTATATCCCTTCCTCTCATCGGGAATTCATCGTTGATAAATGTCGGTAGAGTGTCTTCTCCTCTGTGGGAAGGCTAGGATGAGGGCAAAGCACAATGTACTTCAAAGGCTCCTTCACGGCAATCAACCATCATCGCAGCACATCATTATCCATAAGACAGACTTCCATAAGATAGTAGAAAATCGTCTCAAATTCGCGAATGCCCTGCACAAAAACCCTTCCAAGCGCGAAAGCATCTAAACATACGAGTACTCAAACAACATTACCTATAACTATCAATACCTATAACTATCAATTGCTGCTATCGTTTAGACGCAGCCTGAACATACTGCCTGACAGGAGCGACAATGATGAAGAGTATCCGCAAGAGCGCCGGAAATAGCGCCCGCATCGGATTGACGAAAATTGGCATGACGGTAAGCGCTCTGCTGCTCATAGCGGCGCTTGTGCTCGCAGCATGCTCTGCGCCGGAACCGCAGACAGCGACCGAAGCGCCCGACGCGACTACTGTGCAGGCGCAGCAAAGCACGACATCGCAGCAGACGACCGCGCCGGCCGCAGCCGCGCCAACCGCCACACTGCCTCCCGCGAACACGCCAAGACCCGCAGCAACGGCGACGCCCGTTCCATCCAAGCCCGTCGCCACCGCCGAGCCGCAAGTATCCGCGCACGCCAGCATCGTCACGCCTGCTACCGGCAACGAAAAGACAGTGCCGGAGATTCGCGGGATCGAAAGCTGGATTAACTCCGATCCGTTCACATTCGAGGAGCAGCGCGGCAAGGTTGTGCTGGTGGACTTCTGGACATACACCTGCGTCAACTGCATCCGCACGCTGCCGTTCCTCAAGGCGTGGCACGAGAAATACGCGGACAAGGGTCTGGTCATCGTCGGCATCCACACACCGGAGTTCGAGTTCGAGAAAGACCGCGAGAATGTGGTTGAGGCTACCGAGGGATTCGGGCTGGAATGGCCTATCGCGCAGGATAACGACTTCAAGACATGGCGCGCGTTCAACAACCGCTACTGGCCCGCGAAGTATCTGGTGGACAAGGACGGATTGATTCGCTACACGCACTTCGGGGAAGGCGCATACGACGAGACCGAACTCTGGATTCGCGGCTTGCTAGAAGAGGCGGGCGCCGACCTCAGCGATGTGTCCGCTGGTACGCTGCCAGAGCCGCGACACGCCGTCAGCCTGCGCTCGATGACCCGCGAGACCGGTCTGACGCGCGAGATTTACGCCGGCTTCGAGCGCAACTACAACGCGCTCCTCGGCTCGACGCCGTATGTGCTGCACCAAGAGTATTATCAAGACGAAGACGTCGAGATTTTCTACACCGACCCCGGCGATTACCGCAACCACTTCCTGTATCTGCAAGGGCTTTGGCGCAACGAGTCGGAGAGATTGGTCCATGCGCGGGAGACTGAGAATTACGAAGACTACCTCGCGCTGAAGTTCAACGCGACCAGCGTCAACGCGGTGATGTCGCCCATCAGCGGCGGCGAATATCAGGTGCGGGTAACGCTGGACGACCAGCCCATCAGCCCTGAAGCGGCGGGCACCGATGTGATGTTCGACGCCGCCGGCAACGGCTACATCGTTGTAGATTCGGCGCGGATGTATCACATCGTCAACCTGCCCGAATACGCGAGCCACGAACTCAAGCTAAGCTCCAACTCGCCCGAATTCTCCCTGTTCGCCTACACTTTCGGTGCGTATGACGGCGGCGAACCCGCGCCAACCGGATACGACGCGAACTGACAGGATGGATAGATAAGATGATACTCAATAGATTTTGCGCCAGTGTGACGATAGCCGCCCTGCTGATGCTCCTAGCCCTAGCCTGCCAGCAGATAACGGAATCCTCTGCAACCGACAGCGGCGAAGACGCGCATTTTGAAGAGGTCGAGCTGATTAAGGGTCCAGTATCGGCAGACGGCTTGCAGGCGATATTCGCCACGCCCGACTTGGGAACAGGCGAGCAGCGCGTGGCGGTCGTGCTCACTTCCGAAGAAGGGCTTGTGCGCTCGCCAATCGCAACGCTGACATCGTACTATTACGCAGACGGCGCGACAGAAGGCGAGATGCGAGACAGCGCGGTGGCTTTGTTCCGACCGTTCCCGTTGGGCACACGCGGACTGTATGCAGCGCCGATGCAGTTCGATGTCGCGGGTGACTGGGGCTTGGACATCGCCGTGCTCGACGAGAACGCGAACACGCTTCGCGCCGAGCTGCGATTCGAGGTCGCCGAGCAGACCCATGCGCCGGCAAACGGCACGCTCGCAAAGGCAAGCGACAGCAAGACTCTAGCCACACACGACATCGCCGATCTGACTACCGGCACACTGCAAGACACAGACCTCTATCAGATAAGCATCGCCGATGCCGTAGAATCCGGCATGCCCACCGTCATTGTGATGGCGAGTCCTGCGTTCTGCACTAACGCCGTCTGTGGCCCGCAAGTCGATGTGCTGAGCGAGCTGAAGGACAAGTACGCTGACAAGGCGCACTTCATCCATGTGGATTTCTTCGACAACCCTACCGAAATCCAGGGCGATCTAACGCGCGCCCGCGTATCCCCAACGGTGCTCGAATGGAACCTGCCCAGCACGGAATGGTCGTTCGTGATCAACAGCGAAGGCATAGTCCACCAGCGCTTCGAAGGCTTCGCCCCTATCGAAGAGCTAGAAGACGCCTTGCTAGAAGTGTTGGGGTAGCGAATTAATGTAGCCCGCTGTTTGCTATACTATTGGGGTCGTGACAAACCCAAGCAATCAACAGGACTCTCAGAGAATATCCATTCCGTCCATATCTCCCAGGATGGTTGGAGTATATCTCGTTATATTCTGGGTTCAGTGCCTAGTGGGCGTAGGCATCAACACCTACAATCAGATATTGCAGCGCGCCGACCTCAGCATTGCAGACATAGTGTTGCAAATCATCGTTGGTTCAGAAGAAATCGGCATCGGAGCGGCGACAAACTCACTAATAGTCGTAATCACGGCGGAGGGAATCATGGTACTCGCAGCATGGGTCAAGAAAAGGCAGTTTGCGGAAGGCGTAGAGGTAGGCAAAAAGCAGGGCAAGGCTGAAGAGCGTAAGCGTGTCAACGCAAAATGGAGGGACTTGGCGGAAGAGTTTGGTATCCCAGAGGACAGGATGCCGAAAGATGACGAATCGGAAGACTACTGAGCTCTGTGGACATTTCGGCGATGGTTCTAATATCCTTGTCATTTCGAGCGAAAGCGAGAAATCTAAAGTCGAAAATGGGCTTACATGCAACGACTTCAGATTCCTCACTGCGTTCGGAATGACATTATAAGCATATCTGGGCAAATGTCCAAAGAACCTAGCCAGCCTATCGACGTCGCACTATCAGGCTTTCCGCACACCCTGGCAATCACCGGAACGCACGGGAATATGCATCCTTAACCGCCCCTAAATCGCGTCTGCCAGCAGCTCCACCAGATGCTTTGCCTTCTTGCCTGTTCCGCTTTCTACCTGCTGACGGCAGGATACGCCTTCCATCACCAGTTCGAATTCGCCTTCCTGCGCGCGAACCGCCGGGAACAACGCCATCTCTCCGATGCTCATGGAGATGTCGTAATGCTCCTTCTCCATACCGAACGACCCCGCCATTCCGCAACAGCCGCTCTGTATCTCTCGCGCCTCGCAGCCCTGAATCGAGTTTAGCACCTGCATCGCTGGGCGCGTGCCGACCAATGCCTTCTGATGGCAATGCCCGTGGAACAGCACCGTTCCCGGCGGCTGCGTGAACTCTATCTCCGCGCCGTGCCGTTCCTGCGCGTATAGCAGGAACTCTTCGATGAGCATCGTGTTCTCCGCTATCGCCTTCGCCTTCGGTTCGCCGCCGAGCAAGTCTTCGTACTCGTCTCTGAAGCTCAGGATGCAACTCGGCTCCAATCCCACCAGCTTAGCGCCTTGCTCGATTAGCGGATACACGCTGTCCACATTCGCCCGCGCGCTCGCCTTCGCCTTGTCCATAAAGCCCTTCGACAGCATCGGGCGACCGCAGCATCCCACCTCCGGCAGCGCTACGCGGAATCCCAAGTGTCGCAGGACCTTCACGGCTGCGATGCCGAGTTCAGGATGATTGTAGTTCGTGAATGTGTCGGGGAACAGCACGACCGTGCCATGCACCGCATCAGACGCCGGCGATCCGCCGGACGCCCTGAACCATTGCAGGAATGTCTGGTTTGCCAGCATTGGCAAATCACGCCGCTTATCGATGCCCGCGTATCGATCTAGCAGTTCCTTGCCGATTGCGGACTTCAGCGGCAGGTTCGCCAATGGCGCGAACGGCGACGCCATCTTGTTGAAGAACGCCACGTTGCCCATCATCCTATCGCGCAGCGAGTAGCCGTTAGCTTTCTTGTATTTGTCCAAGAATTCGTACTTGAGCTTCGCCATGTCCACATTGGACGGGCATTCCGCCTTGCAGCCCTTGCACTCCAAGCACAGGTCCATTACCTGCATCATGCGCTTGCTCGTCAGCGCTTCGTGCGGCAGCGCGCCGGACATAGCACTGCGCAGCGCATTGGCACGCCCGCGCGTCGAATGCTCTTCGTCGCGCGTTACCATGTACGATGGGCACATCGTCCCGCCTAGCACCTTGCGGCACTGACCCTGCCCGTTGCACATTTCGATTGCGTGCGCAAAACTGCCCTCTTCCTTGTACGCGAAGCCGGTGTCTATCTGCAACGGCTGATACTGCGGGCCAATTCGCAGGCTGTCCGTCATCGGCGGCGCGTCCACAATCTTGCCCGGGTTCATAATGCCCTTCGGATCGAAAGTGCGCTTGACATTGCGGAATGCGTCGTATATCTCGCTGCCGAACATTTTCTCGGTGTACGGGCTGCGAACCAGACCGTCGCCATGCTCGCCGCTCAGCGATCCGCCGAACTCCAACACTAGATCGCTTATCTCGTCCGAAATGGACACCATCTTTTTGACTTCGGCGTCATCTTTCAGGTTGATGAGCGGGCGGATATGCAGGCAGCCCACGCTCGCGTGCCCGTAGTAGCCCGCCTCCGTGCCGTGACATTGAACGATCTCGTCGAACCGCTTGACGAATTGAGGCAGCTTCTCGGGCGACACTGCGGTGTCTTCCACAAACGGCAGCGGCTTGGCGTCGCCGGGCACGTTCATCATCAGACCCAGTCCGGCTTTTCGCACATCCCAGACCTTCGCCTGGTCGGACGGCTTGATGAGGCGCGGCATAGCGTAGGCAAGCCCTTCGCGCCGCATTCGCGCTTCGAGCTGTTCCAACTTCGAAATAAGTTCAGTGTCGGATTCCGCAGTGAATTCCACGACCAGCAGCGCCTCAGGCTCGCCTTCGATAAAGTCGGTGATGCGCGAGTACGCGAGGCTGCTCTGCGCCTGCCTGATAATCATGGTGCCGATCATTTCCACAGCGGCCGGTTCCAAATCCAGCGTGGCGACGGTGGCTTCCATGGATTGGACTAGGTCGTCGAAGTGTAAGACGGACAGCCCGGTTATCTTGGGGCGCTCCCAGAGTTTCAGTTTCGCCTCGGTAATGGTTACCAGCGTGCCTTCCGAACCAACGACAAAGCGCGCCATGTTGAAGTCGCTGCCGCCCACGAACTCGTCGAGGTTGTAGCCGGACACGCGCCGCAGGATTTTCGGGTATCGCTCGAGAACTTCGTTACGGTGCGCTTCGCCGAGTGCGAACAGATTGCGATATATGTCGCCTTCCAGGTTCTCACCGCGCATCCGAGCTTCCAGCTGTGCGCCGTCCAGCGGTCCGAAGTGCGCCGGGTCGCCGTTGGCAAGCACGACATCCATCGATTCCACATTGTCAACCGTCTTGCCATACATAATGGAGTGTGCGCCGCAGGAGTTGTTGCCGAGCGCGCCGCCAACATTGCCGCGGCTGCTGGTGCTCGGGTCCGGCGTGAAGAACAGGCCGCTGGACGCAATCTTGTGATTCAGCTCGTCGAGGATAATGCCCGGCTGAGCTCGCACCCAGCCTTCTTCGGCGTTCAATTCCACCACATCGCGCATGTGCCGCGAGAAGTCCATCACGATGGCGTTCGCAACCGTCTGTCCGGCGAGGCTCGTGCCTGCGCCGCGCGGAAGCACCGGCACATTGTGGCGATTTGCGGTCTCCAGCACAGCGATAACATCGTCTGTATTCCAAGGCAGCACGACGCCAACAGGCTCTATTTGGTAGATGCTCGCGTCCGTGCTATACAGCATGCGAGTCATCTCATCAAAGCGCACTTCGCCCGTTACATTGCGCTGCAGCTCCTCCACCAATTCCCTTGTGTCCGCTTCGATTGCCCGCGTTGCCATTCTGATAACACCCCAAGAGCCAGTCATAATATCTCAGGCAATAAATGCCTACCCACAGCATAACGCTTTTGCCAGCCATATTCAAAGAAAACGTGCCTGTCATCAAAGTAGAGTATAAATCGGTATGCACCAATTCACCCCCCATCCTAACCTTCCCCCATCCCTAACCTTCCCCCATCAAGGGGTAAGGGAGCAGAGTAGCGGAGATGGAGCCCAACCCTACCTGTCACTCCGAGCGAAGCGAGGAATCTTGTGTGCCGAGGAAGTGGCACGGTAGAGGAGTAAGGGGCGCGGCAGGCAGTAGGAATCTAATTTCCAAGCGACGGCATTTTAGCATTCGCCGCTATGCCGGTCGTCGCTGGGTGCGGGACGCCCTTGAAGATATACACCACGCGCCGCCAGTTCAGCGCCACGAGCAGCGCGGCAAGCGTGAAGACTATGACCGATGACCACATTCGCAGCGGCACGTTCTCCGTGTCTATGCCGCCGAAGAAATTCAGCGCCCATAGCGCCACCAGATACGCGACGAATATCGCGAACAGCGTAAGCCCATGCCACAGTTTGACGATGCGCGTGGACGCTAGCAGCATCGCGAACGCCGCCATCGCCGCCGTGAGCAGGAACTCGCTTGCCTGTAATCCGAACGGACTGGCAAGCCGCACGAAGAAGTTGCTAGGCTCGAAGTAGTCGAGCGGGAAGGTGAGCGGCACCCCCGCCGATATGCTGAACACCACCACGATGCTGCCGACAAGCAGCGTCAGCTGGTTCACCTGCGACGATATGATCGTCGTCAGACCGCCGTCCGGGTTGGCGCGCAGGGCGAACAGCACCGCCACGATTATCTCCGGCGATTCCGATGCCAACGGGGCAATCCATTGTATCAGCAGGAACTCGCTAACGCCCAGTTGCTCGCCGGTCGCCTGCAAGCCGACCACGAACGGCTCTGCCGCGATCACGATGACCGCCGCGCTGTATATGAACAACGCCAAGACCCACATCCGCCTGTATAGCGGGCGGAAGCCGGCTATCATCGCGCCTGCGCCAATCAGCTCTGGTTCTTTGGCTTCCTGCGTGGAACTGCGCCATAGGTAGAATATGTACGCGCCAATGCACACGACGGCAAGCCATATCGGTATGGACTTGGTGAACGCGACGATTAAGGTGAGAAGCGTGGCGACCAGCAGCATCGGCATTTCCAGCGTGAGCAAGCCGCGCATGTCGAATCCCTTGCGCCGCCGCAGCCAGAAGAGGATTATCACCGCAGACCAGCCGAGACCGACGAGCAGGCGGTTCGACCCGGTTACATTCGCCGCGACGAGAGACATTTCTTTGGTCACCCCGCTGCTGCCGGCGACACCTAGTTGGCTGTACGATTCGCCCGCGTTCCATGCGAGCGTCGCTTCGATCATGTACTCCGGCAGCACGGCGATGAACGCGAGCACCGCGATTGCCAGTGATGCGGATATGTCCATCTGCGCGACTTCTGCCGCCCAAGACAGCAGGAACGCGCCGCCTACTATGCCGACGCCGAAAATCAGAACTTCCAGAGCGGGGTCGATGGTAATCCCCGCCAGCCTGATTGTCACGCCGGGAATGCCCGCGCCAACGAGCAGTACGACGGAAGCCCAAAGTTTGCCGTTAGACGCAGTAGTAGTCAAGGAAGGCTACTCCAAATGGGGCAAATATCTTTCCGGAAAGCCCTTCCGCATCGTGTGGATGGGAAACATCGAAGGGTACGATGATGTGGAGGCTAAACGGGGAGCTAATGATGCGCAAAGCGCCGGGCAAATTCATTCTGAGGCAGTATTTGCCATACGCTGGCAAGAATAGACGAATAAAACGCGATCGTCTTAACTAGACCGTTTCGAAACAGGGCGGGTAATTAGCAGTCAGGCACTATCGAAAACTAGCGCTTTCGCCCTTGACGGCAACGACATTACAAGACGAGCCATTACCCCGCATTGGAAATACTGGATTATCTATCCGAAGGACAGCCTTATAGTCAGCATTGTGAATGGCACAGATTCGCTAGTCAAGGCTGAAGACAGCGATTGGTTATTGGGAGTAGTACCAAAGCAAGGCTGTATGAGGCTAGGCAATACTGACGACTTCGTAATTCTGTGTGCCGCGAGGCGTTTCGACCTTCAACTTCTGCCCGACGCGCTTGCCCATCAGCGCCTTGCCCATCGGCGAATCGTCGGAGATGCGCTTGTCCAAGGGGTTCGCCTCGGTCTTGTTCACGAGCGTGTATGTGTTCGGCTCTCTGCCGCTGTTCAGGTCTTTCACTTCCACGCGAGCGCCGATTTTCACGACCTTGCTGTCGCGCGCCTGCCCTTCGTCAATGATGACGGACTTTTCCAGCGTGGCGGTAATCTCTTGGATTCGCGCCTCGACTCTGCCCTGCTCTTCGCGTGCTGCGTCAAGTGGCGAGTTCTCGGTAACATCGCCATCCGCTCGCGCTCTTCGTATCTCCTCGACGAGAGTCGCGCTCTCCGCCATAAGCCTCGTGCGCTGCTGGACTAGTTGCTCATGCCCTTCAGATGTCAGTTCGATAGGCTGCGATTCGCTCGAAACCACCGTAGCGCCTTGTCTGGCTCGCGACTTGCGAATTCGGACATAGCGCGACAGGTTTTCTTCCGTGATGTCCTCGCTCTTCTTAGCATATTCGAGGAACTTCTTGACCGACTGCAGTTGGCTGGTTGCGCCGGGGTCGTGTCCCTCGCCATTGACATGCTCTGCGTATGAGCCAATGTCCGACGGAGAAAGTTTCTGCAGAGGGGTTTCGGGCGAGAAGTACTGCACGAACTGGTAGAGGGCTTTGTGGTCGATTGGCTCGTCACTCTTGCTGGACTTGCCCTTGGACTTGCCGCCAGATTTGAGGCTCCGGACATACATGTCCAAGGCTTCTTGTATAGTGGTAGATTCCGCCGCTCCCGAAGTCACACTTATCCCTCCTTACGCAAGACGCATACATTCTACCCTTTATCTTATTCACATTGAAATCCGATGTCAATTTACTCACAGCTCCAGAAGACGATTTCACAAATCCCTGATGTTGTCATTCCGAACGCAGTGAGGAGTCTGAAGCATGTCCCTGCGAAAGCAGGGATCGTTGCATGCAAACCTGTTGCCGACTTTAGATTTCGAGCGAAGCGAGAAATGATAGGTATGAATTTCAAATGACCGGTATAAGTTGCACTTGTGAAATCGTCTTCAGGTCGGAGACTGGACGCAATTGTTATGCGTCCAGTCCCTTTTCCCCTAGCTGGTTGGGATATGTTAATGTTGCGGACGAATGGGCGGGGTGCAACGATGGTAGGGGCGACCGACGCTCCGACCTACTAACGAGCCAAATCTACCAGAGATTCATAGAGTCTCTAAACAACGACCGCAGTTCTTCCGCGCCGGCGGGACGCGGCGATAGCTTCACAACTCGGTGCTGCGGCAGCGTGCCTTCCACCAGCTTGTCGAGGTCGTCTTCCGAGTAGCCTATCGCAGACAACCCGTTCGGCACATTCACGCGCCGCATCAGTCCTACGATGGCGTCCACGAGAAGTTCGCCGGCGTCTTCCGGGTTTGCTCCGTGCACTTCCTGTCCCATCAGCCGCGCCGCGTGCAGGTGGCGCGCCGGGTTCGTCGGCGCGGTGAAGCGGAATACGGCGGGCGCGTTAAGTATCACGGACATGCCGTGCGGCACGAGCGGCGCCTCCTGCGGATACCCATCCGGGCAGAACTCGCGCACCATGCCCGACACCGGATACGACATGCCGTGCGGCAGGTGGCAGCCGGCATTGCCGAACCCGACACCCGCGAATGTCGCCGCGAGCATCATCTGGCTGCGCGCCTCGATGTCATCCGCGTCGTCGTATGCGCGCACCATGCTGCCAGCCACCATCTCGACAGCGCGAGTCGCCCACACATCGCTAATCGGGTTCGAGCCTTGGTACGACGGACGAAGGCCAGGATTCTCCGGCGCGTCCCGCTCGCTGAAAGGCAGGGCAGTGTACGACTCCAAGGCATGGCAGAGCACGTCGAACCCGCTGTACGCGACTACCTCGCTCGGCAGCGTCTGCGCGTGCAGCGGATCAACGATGCCCATCACCGGGCGCAACGCTCTGTGTGCGATGCCTGTCTTCGCTTCCATCTTCAGAAAGTCGAAAATCGCTACGCCTGTCGTCTCGCTGCCAGTGCCGGACGTCGTGGGGATGGCAATCAGCGGCTTCAGCGGTCCGGGCACGGGTCTGCCCTCGCCGATTGGCGCGTTCACATATGCGAGAAAGTCCGCAGGCCAGGTGGCGTACAAATTCGCAGCCTTCGCCGTATCGATGCTCGACCCGCCGCCGACCGCCACATATCCGTCGAAGTTGCCTTCCGTGGCGAATGTGATTGCCTCCTTGAATGACACATCCGTAGGCTCGACGCTAACCCTGTCGAATAGCACGGCGTCGATGCCCTCGTTCCGCAGTGATCTCAGCGTAATCTCTACCGCCTCGCTGCTTGCCATTCTCGGGTCGGTGACGACCATCACGCGGCGCGTGCCTAGCCGGTGCATCTCATATCCGACCTCGCGCGTAACGCCCACGCCAAACTTAATGCTAGAAGTGTCAATCGTGTATGCCGTCTCAAGCGCCTGGCTAGTCATCGCATATTCCTCCGCCATTATTGCTATTGTCTGCTACTGTCGTTTATTGTGGTTCGTCATCGTTCAAATCAACCAATGTCACCGTGCTTAATTGTAGCACGACGCGCGCCAAAGTCCCTTATCGCGTGGCAAAACAAAATCCCCTTCCTGCATTTAGCCAAGAAGGGGATTCATAATTCACGAATTGTCGCGTACAGATTTACTTCGCCTGCTCGGATCTTATCAGCGCAACCAGCTCCCAACGTTCTTCTTCGCTTAGGAGGTTTATGAACTGAGGCATCCAGGATGTTGTTGGGCGGTCGCGTAGAGCGGACGCGAAGCCGGCTTGTCCGCCATAGGTTATCCATGCGTATATCTCGCCGTCGGTGGTGGCGTCGCTTGCTGCGCCTATGATTTGCTCGCCGTCGTCGCTGAGCTTTACATCGACCAGGTTACGCGGGCGTGCGCCGCTTGCGTTCGCCAGATACGGCAGTATCGTAGCGTCGCCGTCTTCGCCGCGCAGGTTGGAGCCGTGGCACACTAGGCAGTTGACATCGTAAGTCTCGCGCGCTCTTGTCAGCGTGTTCGGGTCTTGGGCAATCGCGTCCGGGATTCGCAGCGCCTGATACGCCGCTGCCGTGTCGTACTCGATTTCCCTGCCGGTTACGGGCACGGAGTCTGGTGGCGGCAGAATGCGCGGACCTTCCTGCACGCGATAAGACGGCTGATAGTGCATCTCGGTGAACATCTGCACCGCGTGGCTGCCCGTCTGCGTGAACGCGGGCAACTTGAAGTTGATCGATCCGCCGACATCCACCCTGCCTGTGCGCGTGTTGTAGCAGCCAAGCGCGGCGACCGTCAGCAGAGCGACGAGCGTTATCAGCGCCGCTCGTCCGGCGAACCGGCGAGCATTGCCATGACGACCGTTTGCCATCATTGTCGTTCCGTGATTCCCACCGTGGCGGGTCTTCATTCGGGAAGAGTTGCTCATCTGCTAGTTGCTCTCCCAACCGCGCTTAATGTCCTCTGCGCCCGAGTCGCGCAGCACCTTCTCCGCATCCTCCATACGGCTCTCGTCTGCCGTCACGGTTACGCCGATGTATCCCTCGGTGATGCGGGTGTCGTATGCGCCCATGAACAGACGCGGTAGCCGCGACTCGACGATGATGCCTATGACCGCGAAGATAATCGCGCCCAGCATCGTGCCTTCGTACATGATGATTGCCATCGGCGGTATGGACAGCACAGGCTTACCGCCCGTAACCAGCGGATACGCAAGCTGCGAACCGGCCGTAACCAGCAAGCCCACGATGAAGCCGCATGCCGCGCCCATCAATGGCCAGCGGAACAGCTTGTGTACAGGTTCTGCCTCGCCGAATGTGCCCTCAGGATACGGTGTCCCGGTCAGAACTTCGTACTCGCTGTCCGTGTAGCCCGCCGCTGCCAACGCATCCATCGCGTCCGCAGCCGTGTCAACCTGCTCTTCCGGGAACAGCCCCAACACGCTTCTATTTGCCATAACTCGCCTCTTCAAATCTATCCTGTTGCCTGTTAGCCCTCGTCATTCCCACGAAAGCGGGAATCCACACGGGCTAACTGAAAACTGACCACTGAAAACTGATAACTCTCTCTACGGCGTTTCCCTGATGCTCGCCGGCACGGTTCTTCGCCCGATCTTTATTTCGTCGCGGAATATCATGCCTTCTTTCACATCGAACAACGGTATCAGCGGAAATACCTTGGCGAATAGCACCATGCCCAGCGCCACGAATGCGAATGTCTCCGCGACAATGAGAATCTCGATGATGCTTGGGTGGTATGTGCCCCAGTCAAATGTCAGATGCGTGCGCCGCGACAGGCCGGGGATGATAATCAGGAAGCGCTCCAGCCACATGCCGATGTTCACCAGCACGGTGGTGAAGAACATCCACTTCGCGCTGCGCCGCACGCCCTTGAATAACCACATCGGCACGGGTATGAAGAACGCCGTCAGCAGGAATGTCAGGAACAGCCACGAATACGGGTTATCGAACCCGAACACTTGCAACTCGCGCAGGGCGATGTCAGGCGCTTCCAGCGTATAGAGCGCGAACACCCACTCTACGAAGAAGAAGAAGAACCATGTTACCGCTACCACGATGAGCAGCCTGCCGATGGCGTCGAAGTGGTCAGGTCGAATATAGTCTTCGACCTTCCACATCCAGACGATGAGCGCCATTATCATGGCGACCGCGGATACTCCGGAGTGAATTGCGCCAATGATGAAGTATGGCGCGAATATCGTGGAGTGCCAGCCTTCCACGGCGATGGCTACCGCGAAGTCCCACGAGACGATGCTGTGCACCGATACGAACACGGGCAATACAAGCGCGGACAGCAGAATGCCTGCTATCGCCTGCATGCGCCACTGACGCGGCGTGCCACGCCAACCCAGGCACAGCATTGCATATATCTTCGGCGCGTATTTGCCGGTCGCCCTGTCTCGCACGACCGCGAGGTCGGGTATCAGCGCAACGAAGACGAACAGCGAACTGCCGATGAGGTATGTCATAACCGCGCTCGGATCCCAGACGAACGGCGAGCGCACATTCATGAATATGCCGCGTGAGAAGTCATAGGGATACACCCAGAACAAGCGCCACGGACGCCCCACATGGAACATAATGTTGGACAGCGCGGCGATGAGTGAGAACAGCGTCATAACCTCAGCCGCGCGCGTAACGGGGCGTCGCCATTCCGCCTGAGTGAGGCGCAGGATGGCGGAAATCATAATGCCTGCGTGGCTAATGCCGATCCAGAACACGAAGTTGGTGATATAAAAGCCCCAAAGCACAGGGCGACTCAGTCCGGCGACGCCCATGCCTTTGTTGACTTCGTAGGCATACGCCGTCAGCCCGATAATAATGACCAGCAGCAGGAAGCCGACCACGCCCCACCACCACTTTGGCATTCCGAGAACGCCTTCGAGCAGGTCGCGGTTCACTTCCCTTTGATTCTTGTAAATTAACTCTTGCATCTGCCGCCCATTACTTGTCTTGTTGAATCTCGCTCGCCTGCCGGTGCCATATTCGCCTTGCGCTATGCACCGGCGTCTTGCCTAGCGGGGCTTGCCCAGTATGAGCACCTGCGTGCGATGGTAGCCTTTGTGCATCTTGTACAGCATAAGTTCCTTCTGTTCCCAGATGTTCACCGGCGGGATAATTCGTGCGAACAGCAGGTACACAAGCACGCATCCGCCGATTACGCCCAGCACGATGAGAATGTCCGGTATGCCGGGCCAGTGCGCGTAGCGAATCGCCAACGGCAGTCTGCCCGAGTCGTCCAAGTGAATCAGATGCTTGTCCACATTCGGGTCGCCGATACCGGGAATGGAGTATGTCGCCACATACAGCCGTAGCCTGTCCAATAATGTGCCAAGCAGCACACCCACGGACATTATCGCCGGCCCCCATATACTCTTGCGCACGACATTCCACATCATCACAAACAGCGGCGCTGCGAAACACAGTATGAACACCGCGATGAACACTGGCAGATACGGTCCGACTGTCAGCAGCTCGAGCACGCTCTCTTCGTTCGGCTTCTTGCCATACCATAGCACGTTGAAGCTGGAGAACCAGAACCAGAACCACAGCAGTGACAGGGCAAACAGCAGCTTGCTCACGCCCCAGAACTGCTCAAGCGTTATGTAGTCTTTGTAGCCGCCCCATTGCCGCAGCACGACCATCGTCAGTATGACCGTCGCCACGCCCGCTTGCAGCGCGTTCGCCGCATGCGTTATCGGGTACAGCGCGTCTATCCAGCCGGGCACCAGCGCGATGAGGAAGTCCACGGAAATCAGGAAATGCACGAATATGAGCATAATAAAGTAGAACGCGCCAAGTATGCCCATTCGATGGTGCAGCATGTTCCACTGCCCTGATGTGCCGACCCAGTTGCGCGAAAGTCTCGTCGCTATTCGCTTTCGCAAGCCGTCCGGCGCGTGGTCGCGTACCAGCGCCAAGTCCGGCATGGCGGACAGCCACAGCAGCATCACGCCCGTTATCACGAGCGCGACTATCGCCAGCGTCGCCCAGATGTGCGGTGAATGCACCGGCACACGGCTGAAGAACGGGTCCTCCGGATTCCAGAACCAGAGGCTGCGCCTGCCGTCGGATAGCGGCGGCAGAATCCATAGCATCGGGATGAACAGAATGAGGTTGAACAACCCCACAGCCGTCCAAAGTTCGGCGGCGCGGGAGATGGGACGCCGCCAGTGGCTGTTTGCGATGCGCGGCGCGATGGCGACCATCGGCGCTGCCTGCGCGGTGGTCAGAACGAACGCGAACATCATCGCGAAATAGCCCCAGACGATGCGATCGCTCACGCCGTCCGTCAGGCGCAGCGCAAAGCCGATAATCCCCAAGACGAGGAGTATCGCGCCGGCCGCGACGCCGCTCCACCACTTGTCGCTAGGCTTGTCGTGCTTGCCTACCAGATCCTTCACCACATCGCCTTGCGTGGTGAAAGGCACATACAGCCCTTCGCGCGGCCCATGATGATGTCCACCGGCAGCAACATGCCCGTTGCCATTGTGCCCCGCGCCGTTCGGGACGGCGTCGTTATGAGTAGCCATACTAATGCGCTTCCCCGGCGTCCTTGTCATACTTCTTCAGATATACGACATTCGGGTGCGTCCCGAATTCGTCCATCAACTCGTAGCCGCGACCGCCCTTGCGCGCGGGTGTCGTCTCGCGCAGTTCCTTCGCCGCTTTCTTCGCAACCTTCGACTCAGGGTTGTTCAGGTCGCCGAACATCAGCGCCTCGGTTGGGCAGGCATTCACACACGCCGGATTGAGCGCTCTGTCGCCGTCCTGCAACTCCACGCCTTCCTTGTCCGCCTCGCGCGAGCTGCGCCGGATGCGCTGTACGCAGAATGTGCACTTCTCCATGATGCCCCGGCTGCGAACCGTGACATCCGGGTTGAGCTGGTTTTTCAACGTTTCGGGCCATTCAGGCTCCCAGAAGTTGAAGAACCGCACCTGATACGGGCAGTTGTTCGCGCAGAACCGCGTTCCGATGCAGCGGTTATACACCTGCACATTCAGCCCTTCGCTGTTGTGGTATGTCGCGTACACCGGGCATACCGGCTCGCACGGCGCATCGCCGCACTGCTGGCAGAACAGCGGAATGAACCGCGCCTTAACATCCGGGAACTCGCCCTCCCAGTACCGCTCCACGCGAATCCACTCGATGGCGCGGCGCTGGTTGAAGTGCGCTTCTTCGTTTATCGGCACATTATTCTCGGACTGGCAGGCGACAACGCAGGCTTGACAGCCCGTGCACTTGTCTATGTCAACCACCATGCCCCACTGTGCATCCGCCATACTCTGCGCTCCTCTTGTTTCGTGCCCCTTGCCTGGGGAAAGGCGGCGATAGGGCGGTATCCCCGTCGCGCGCTTTGACTATATCGATTTATTGTCTCTGATTTGTGTGAACTGCCTAGTGCGTATCACCGTGAGAGCCGTCTATCGGCGTCAACTGGATGATGTGATGGTGTTCGTCTCGCGGGAAGTCCGGCACCGTGTTCTCGAACTTCGGCAGGCGAATCCACTCGCCCGTCTTCGCGATGTTCACCTTCGTGGACGCCCATGCGAGCGCGCCGGTCTCGCCGTCTATGTTCGGCGCGAGTATCGAATACACATTCGAGCCGCGCCGTTCTGAGTAGCGGCCACCCGAGGCATGCCCGCCGCCTGCCGGTACGCAGACCGTATCCGGCGGCACAGCCGGGCTCGGATACGCCAGCGCCTCGATGCGTCCGTAATCCGACGACAGGCTGATGACATCTCCCTCGCTGATGTCGCGCTCTTCGGCGACTTTGTGGTTTATCTCAACCCAAGTGCGCCAGACCGCGGTCGAAATCGGGTCGGGCGTTGCCTGCATCCAGGGCAGCGCCGCGCCGCGCCCGTCTCCAAGCCCCGTCGTCTCGAACGGGATGAGGTGGAACTCGCCCGCCGTGAACGATGGCTCGGTTGGCGCTGCCAAAGGCGCAGGTGTGGGCGCGCTGTCGTTCGAGGTTGCCGATGTGTCCCACCAGCCGCCGCGCTGAAGCACGCCGTTCCAGAATGCGTAGAAGCTCGCCGCTCTCACCGATCCGCTGCCGGATTGCCAGAGCTTCATCGCGCCGTCTTGCAGTATGTCGCGGTATGTCTCGCCCGGTAGCCCAAGATCGAGTTCGAGTCCCTGCGCGGTCGCAATCAGTACATCCGCAAAGTTACGTGTGCCGAGCTGTTCGCCGCGGGCCTCGAAGAACGGCCTGACGACAGGCTGCTGAAATCCGACGACTTGGTAGCCGGGAGCCGGATCCGGGACATCGCTGCCCCAGTCTTCGAGATAGTTGTGCTGCGGCAGCACCAGGTCGGCGATGGCTGTCGTGTCGTCCATCATATCTGAGAAGCTCACGATGAACGGAACATCGTACAAGGCGTTCTCGAATCCGACAGCGTCCGGCAGCCCATAAACCGGGTCTGCGCCACGCACCATCAGCATCTGTATCTCGCCGCGTGACATCTCGTCCGCGAGGCGATGCCACTCGGAGAACGGCGTGCCGCTCTTCGCCGCAGGAACACCGTCTATCGCCGCGCCGGGATTGAATACGATGCCGCCTTCGTGGTTCACGCTGCCCACTAGGTAGTTCAGCGAGTATATCGCCGCCATGTTGAAGAAGCCGTTTGTGTGCGCCGCCGCCGAGCCGCCGCCAAACGCTATTGCCGGGCGGTGCTCTGCGAAGTCGTGCGCAACCTGCTGTATCTTCTCGGCGCTGACGCCCGTGCTTGCCGCCACAGCGTCCGGCGAGTACGCGTTTATGTCGATAGCCGATGTCAGCGCGGCTGCGGCGTCTTCGTCCGCAAGCCCTTGCGCGATGATGGACTGCGCGATGCTCAACGCGAGCACACCTTCCATGCCGGGTTTGACATACACCCATGTGTCCGCGTTCGCCGCGCTCATAGAAAAGCGCGAATCGACCTGAATGAATGTGCCGCGTTCGTGCTCGTCGTCGCGGAACTCGCCGTAGCCGCGACCGTAGCGCACCGGCGATCCCCAAGTGTTAAGGAAGTCCGCGCCGAACGACAGAATTGCGCCGGCATGCGCCAGGTCAAGATCAGGCATAGTGTCCTGCCCGAAGACTTGCTTCATTGCCGTGCCGACAGTCGTGCGCTCTAGCGGTTCGTATGTCATACGCCGCGCGCCGTACGCCGATGCGAATGTATCCACGACCAACGCCAGGTGCGAGTTTATCGGATCGGTAGCGAGCACGACGGAGGACTGCTGCCCTGCGTCGCTGATGTTCTGCAATTGCAGCGTCAGGCGGCTGACGGCGTCTTCCCAGCTGATTTCGCGGAACTGCTTTGCGCCGCGATCGCCGGAGCGCACCATAGGACCGCGGATTCTGTCCGGATGATACAGCGCCTGTAAGCCGGCTTCGCTGCGCGCGCTGTGTGCTCCGCGGTTTACCGGATAATCGACATTCCCTTCGATCTTCTTCGCGCGCCCCTCCATCACGCGCACGACGATGCCTTCGCTCGCCCCGGATTGGCGACATATCGTTGCATACCAATTGTCGCGCCCGGTAACGAGGTCTTCCGGCATTTCCACCGGCGCCTGCACCAGTAGTTCGTCTTCCGGCACACCGCACGCCTGAAACAGGATAGCGCCCGCCGCCGAACCACCGGCTAGAGTCAGGAATTGTCTTCGCGTTAGAGCCATTTTGTCTCGTCTTCTAGCTTTAATAGTGACAGGTCGTGCAGTCTGTGGGCGCGCCGTTGTCGCGGTGGCAATTTACGCAGTCGCCCATCTTCAGGTCGCGCACCTGCTCAACCTTTTCCATAGAACCAACATCTCCGTGGCATGTCGCGCACACCGCGGTTTCCTCTATATTGTCACGCTCGGAGAAGAAGCGAATATGCGCTTCGTGTACGAAATGCACATGGTCCGGGACGCGGTGGACACGCACCCAGTCGATCGGGCGTCCGTCCTCGGACACCATCTCGCGCAGCTTCTCGACTTCGGGCAAGTCGTCGCCCACGACTTCGTGGCATGTCAGGCATAGCCCGGCGGAAGGAATCGTGGCGGCGGCGCCCTCGGTCACATTGCGGTGACAGAAAGTACAGTCCATGCCAAGGTCTTCGACATGCGTGGTGTGCGGGAACGCGATGGGCTGATCAGGTCCCTCGGAGTATCCGAACACTACCGGCCTGCCCAGCCACGCCGATATGACAAATGTCAAAGCCAACGCGAGAACGGCAAGAACGCCCAATGTGATGACGCCCAGGATGCCATGCTTGATCATCTGCCTGCGCGACGGCCTTGAGAATTGAAAATCGCCTGGTATCAAATCGAACTAACCTATCTTTAGTCTTCTGCCCTCGTACAGGGCACCCCATTGGTTTGATAGGGGCGGGAATGTCAGATTATATCCAATAGTCCGGCCAGATTGTCTCCAGCACACCAGCCTGCTGAACCATGCTGACGAAGAAGAACGCGGCGATGGCGAAGCAGACGATAGCGGCGGCGTAGAAGAATAGCCTAGCCTTCTGAAGGGATTCGGGCACATGCCGAGAAGCGATGAATGACGGAAGCAGATTATGCCCCACTATCATATTCGCCGCAAACAGCACCACGAATATGACGACCATCCACATCGCGAAGAGCGTACTGCCCAGTTCGCTCCAATGAACCGCGGTAAGAGGGGCTGGTTCCATAAAGTCGTTGCCTCAAGATTAGCCCTCTCCCTGATACGGAAGAAGAGCATTTGATAGCTTGTGCGCAGTACCCCGCCGAGAACCCTCCCTAACGGCTCTTGGGGGCGCAACGCCTACCATTGAAAACACTGGTGAAAACTATCACAACAATTCTGAAAGTGTCAAGCCTTTTGAACGCAATTCAATAGCCATGATTTTCATGGGACGGGGCTAACGGGATGCACAGGCAAGATAGGAATAAAAGTCCGTTCCCTATCTGGATGCCCATACGGAGGAAGGTTGGGGAAGGATGAATATCACGCCAACGCCACACTCACAATACGCTGCTCCAGCGCGACTGCGAGCTCAGTCGCCTCGGCAAGCCGCGTGTGGTCGCCTAGCGTGCCCACGAACGCCACGCCGAGCACACGCCCGACCCGAAAGTCCACGATAGTTACGGAAATCAGCCGGTCGTTGTCCTCGTGCAACGCCTTGAGCGCCACCGCCTCGTCGAAGAAGCCGTCCGGTTCAAGCCGTTCCGACCCGATTAGCCGCTGGTTTTGCCCCAGTGCGACGCCGACATTCGTCTCGAAGTCTTTCAGGAAGACATCGTGCATCCAGTCGTGTACAGACTGAGGCGTGTCAAACAGGTGCGCCACCGTGGCAAGCATAAAATCCACGCCGTCCGTGCCAAATGATGGCACCACCGACACGAACTCGCGCATAAACCCGCCGATGCGTCCGACGCTGCGAAATCGCTCCGCGTCGCTGCCCGGGAAGCCGTGTTCCGCCATCATCTCGTTGTCCAGCGCCGACTCGCGCGACGGCTGAAAGTTCTCGAACCGCTCCGGAAGCTCAGATCGCATCAGCGGCATAGCCTCCACATCGTCCATGTGAATAAACTCAGTAGCGCGGTTCATAGACTTGGTAGTCATGGTCATTTACCTGCGGTAATATCGTCGGTATGTCAGTTTGTCAGTTGCTCGATACTTGGCAAACAGGATATGGCATGCGGCAAGCCACTGCAAACATTGGAACGGGGCGGTCAACAGGATGGAAGAATACGGAAATCCGCCATTATCAGCCAATACCGAATTCATGCAGCCATCCCTGCAACCTATCCGCCATTCTTGCATCATAAGAAATATACATACTTAGCACACCGCGAGGCATTCAAATGTACGAGACGACAGCATCCTCCGACACACAGCAAGCGGGCAGTTTTGCGCGCAGGGTCTTGCTGCCGATTGCGGCAGCGGCGATTGCGCTTGGAATCGCGATCATCGGCGCGCTCATCGTGCGCGGCGACAGCGACATCGACGCCATCAACTTCTTCGTGGAATCGCTGTCCGGCGGCGCGGCGCGGCAAGTTGGCGGCTTGGGGTCGCTGGCAGGCTTCGGTTTCGCGTTCGGCGCGGGCTTGGCGGCAGCCTTCAACCCGTGCGGATTCGCAATGCTGCCCGCCTACATGGGCTTGTACCTAGGCGTTGGCAACGAAGAGGAAACATCGTTCGTGGGGCAGATATTCAAGGCACTGCTCATCGGCATAACCGTAACGGTCGGGTTCATACTGCTGTTTGCGGCGGCTGGCGCGGTCATCGGGCTTGGCGCGCGCTCGGTGGTCGGCAGCGTACTGCCTTGGATAGGGCTGACAGTCGGCGTGCTGCTGACGATAGCGGGCGCGTGGCTGCTAGGCGGCGGCAAGCTCTACACCGCCCTGGCGCAGCAGACGGCGGAGAAGTTCGGCAATCCCGGACAGGCGAACATACGCGGCTACTTCATTTTCGGCTTGGCGTACGGACTGGCTTCGCTGAGCTGCACGCTGCCGATATTCCTCGCCGTCATCGGCTCGTCGTTCGCGACATCGAGCATCTGGGGAGCATTCGCGCAGTTCATACTTTACGCCGTCGGCATGGGATCGGTGATACTCACACTCACGCTGGGGATGTCACTATTCAAGGGCGCGATGGTCGGCGGAATGCGTAAAGTAATGCGCTATGTCGAGCCGGTTGGCACATGGCTGATGCTAATCGCCGGCACCTACATCGTCTTCTACTGGTTGACGATAGGCAATGTGTTGAAGTAGGAGTTTTCGGTCAATCGGATTGTTCGGCAAGTTAGAAACGCCCGCCAAAGTAAAAGGCGGGCATTTCTGCGACGCATCATGTGAACACCAATACTGACGCGCTCGTTAGGCACACCATCACAAACAGCGCCCACTTGATAACCCGCTGTTCCACATTCAGCGCGAACCTTACGCTCGCTGACGCCCCTATCGTCATCCCCACCGCCAAGATGATGCCCGAAATCCACTCCACTCTGCCCGTAAGTATGAACACCGCCAGCGCCGCAACACTGAACATCGCCGTGCACACAACTTTCAGCGCGTTCGTCCGCACCAGGTCGTACCGCATCCCCGCCGCCAGCGCCGCGATGAGAATGAAGCCCACCCCCGCCTGCACGAACCCGCCGTATAACCCCGCGCCGAATAGCATCGCAAATCCAAGCGGACGCTCCCGCAGGCTGTATGTCCTAGTTCCCTCCGGCGGCGCGATAACATCCGGAAGCGCCAGCATCACCAGCGCAATCAATATCATCGCCCCCAGAAGAGCCGGCTTCAGAATATCCGGCGGCAGCCAGGTCGTGGACAGCGCGCCCAGAACCGCGCCCGACACTGTGGGCAGCAGCATTGGCAGAATCGAGCCACGCTCAAGCTTCCCCGCCTCGTTGAAGCCTCGCACTCCCGTCAGCGACTGTTGAAGAATACCCACTCTGTTAGTGGCGTTCGCATGGTCTGCCGGCATGCCCAGCAACATCAGCGCCGGTACCGTTATCATCGACCCGCCGCCCGCAATCGTATTTATGAACCCGCCCAGAACTCCGGCACCCATCAGCAGCGCCACACTCCACCAAGTAAACGATATGAAAGAATCCATAGATTCCTCTTCACAAAGCGAAAAAAAGCAACGCCCGCCAAAACGAAATGGCGGGCGCCCTTATGAGTTCCAGACTCGTCCGGATACAATGGATATACAACAACAGATAGGGAATTGCATAGAGTTGTAACCACAACCCTTACAGTTCTACATGCACAGACGGCAATCCGTTCCGTTATGCATGCGGCGCGATACCGTTCTTGACGGATTCATTCCCACGCGCCACTTCTATATCGATTGCCCTTCTTACTCTACTACCAGCAGAGCATCGCACAGCTAGTCGTGCTTCTTGCCGCATCAGAAAGATGCGACCAGAGCCAGTTCATAGGCAATCGCTAGTTGGTTGTCTGTCATGCTTTCACCTCCTGAGGGGTAATCGGATCCGGGCAGAGGCAAAACCTCTAGCGAACCAATATGCCTGAATGAGTCATCCAAGCCTGCCAGACTAGCAAGACTCAGCGCGGATTGTCAAGGCTTAGCAAGGTCCGAGACGATTTCATAAATCCCCATTGTTGTCATTCCGAACGCAGTGAGGAATCTGAGATCGTTGCATGCAAACCTGTTTCCGACTTTAGATTTCTCGCTTCGCTCGAAATGACAGGTTACAGGTTATAAATTGCATTTGCGAAATCGTCTTAAGGTTAGTAGCGGTGGGCATAATTCATTTCATACCCACCCCGCTAGTTTCCCTATTCCTCTGCCACTACGGGGTTGCTTAGCACGCCTACGCCTTCTAGTTCGACCTCGACCACATCGCCGCGCTTGATTTCGCCCGGCTCACCCGGCGTTCCCGTCATTATCACATCGCCCGGCTCAAGCGTTAGCACGCTGCTGACGAACTCGATGATGCGGCGGCAGTCGTGCGCCAATTCATCGGTGTTCGACTGCTGTATCACTTCGCCGTTGACGCGCCCCGTCAGCAGCAGGTTGTCCGGATCCAGACCGGTTACGACATACGGGCCTATCGGGCTGAATGTGTCGGACGACTTCGCACGCCACCACGACAGGTCGCCGCGCTGCCAGTTGCGCGCGCTCACATCGTTGCCGCAAGTTACGCCCAGAACAAAGTCCAGCGCGTTCTCCCGCGTGGCGCGGCGGCACCGCTTGCCGATAACCAGAGTCAGCTCCGCCTCCTCCTCTACCAGCACGCCCTCTTCGCTCACCTCGCGCGGCAGCACGATGGGGTCGTTCGGACCGACCACCGACGACGGCGTCTTGAAGAACGGCTCCGGCACTTTCGGCAGGTCGATGTCGCCGCCCACTAGCGACGCCGAGTGCGCCAGATGGCTGACATAGTTCCGTCCGATTGCGATTATCTTGCCCGGCATCACCGGCGCGAGCAGCCGCACATCCGACAGCGCCGCCGAGTTGCCGGTCCGCTCGTAATCTTCATACGGCGCAGCGGAAATCTCGTGCACATCGTCGCCTTCGACTATCCCATACGAGACGCCGCCGCCATGTTCGTATCGCGCATACTTCGTCATATTGCGTTATTCCTCCATTCGGTCTGCCGCTTGGCAGTCTGCTGCCTTATGCCTCAAGTGCGTCATAGTGTATCGCAATCCAAACGGCAACTGCTACAATTATCGAAATCCTGTCCATCCTGTATTACCCTGTAAAACGCCGCTAGGAGACCCGCATGCGCATCACAAGTATCGAAGGCTTTAATCTGTCGTCGCCGTTGGAGCGACCGTTCGGCTGGTCGAATGGCTGGATTCCGGCGCGCGTGGTCGATCTGGTCAAAATCGAGACAGACGAGGGCATAACAGGTTGGGGCGAGGGATATGTCGGTGCGGGTGGGGGATTCGTCAAGCAGCACTTTGGCGATGTGCTTATCGGCGCGGACCCGCGAAATCGCAATTTGCTCTGGCAGCATATGTTCGCGCGCGTGTACAACGGTAACAACGCCGGCGGCTTCGGCGGCAGCGCGATAAGCGCGGTGGACATCGCGCTTTGGGACATAGCAGGCAAGGCGGCGGGATTGTCCGTGTCCGACCTGCTCGGCGGGCGCATCCGCGACAGGGTAGCCGTCTATGCTACCGGACTGTACTACACCGAAGGCGAGTTCCCGACGCGCTTGCTCGACGAAGCCGCGATGTATGTGGAACTCGGATTCAAAGGCATGAAGACAAAGGTCGGCGGATTGCCCATCGCGGAGGATGTGCGGCGTGTCGCAGCCATCCGCGATGTCATCGGCGACGATATTCGCCTGATGGTTGACGCCAACCAAGCATATCCGGCAGCGGCGGCGATACGCATCGGCAGGCAGCTCGAAGGCTTAGACATCACCTGGTTCGAGGAGCCGGTCAACGCCAAGGATGTTGACGCCTATTTGCAGGTCAAGTCAGCCATATCCATGCCGGTGGCAGGCGGCGAAAACCTGCGTACGCGCTACGAGTTCAAGGACTTCTTCGCTCGGCGCGCATACGACATAGCGCAGCCCGATGTGGTGAACGCAGGCGGCATCACCGAGATGCGCAACATCGCCATGAGCGCCAACGCGAACGGCATCCTCGTCAACCCGCATGTATGGGGATCGCCGGTGATGATTGCCGCAAGCCTGCACCTAGCCGCCACGATACCGCCATGCCCGCCCGCCTACGACCCGCGCCCATACGAACAAGAGCCGGTGATGGAGTTCGACCGCACACCAAGCGGCATCCGCGAAGGCATCACCGCCGAACCATTCGACCAGCAAGACGGCTACCTCGCCGTGCCGACCGGAGCTGGGCTGGGCATTGAGATAGACGAAGACGCGGTGCGTAGGTTGGCTTCGGGGTAATGGCGAGTGAGTCTAATTTGATGAACGACAATCATGGCAACCGCCAATAACCACGACTCGCAACCTGACAGCGCACAACTAGCCATCGATGTGCGCGGGCTTGGCAAGTCCTATGGACGCACGCCTGTGCTGCGCGACCTTAACTTGCAAGTCCCGTGGGGGCAGACGCTGACCGTGCTGGGCCCCAACGGCTCCGGCAAGACTACGCTCATCAAGACGCTTGCGATGCTTGCCAAGCCGGACGCCGGTGAAGTTTGCATCGCGGGCTTGTCCACGCGCAGGGATGGTGTTCGCGTGCGCCGCGTAATTGGCGTCGTTACGCACGAACCGCTGCTGTACGACGGCTTGACCGGCGCGGAAAACCTGCGCTTTTTCGCCAGAATGTTCGCGCTCGACCGCATCGATCAGCGTATCCACACGGTCGCGGCGCAAATGGGTGTCGTGGAGCGGCTGGATGCGCGAATCGGCACGCTGTCGCACGGTATGCGCCGCCGATTTAGCATAGCCCGAGCGCTGCTGCACTCGCCGCGCTTGCTGATTATGGACGAACCCGAAAGCGGACTCGACCAGCAGGCGCTAGGCTTGTTAGAAGCGCTCGTAACCGACAGGTCGAACCCAACGCGCACGATTTTGATGACCACGCACAACCTTGAACGCGGCATCGCGCTCGCCGACCGCGTGGCGATCCTGTCGCACGGCAGAATCGCATACGACGGCGCGCCGGACGCCGACGCTACCAAAGCCGCATATCGCAAGCAAGCGCAATCCTACGCCCAAGAGCATAGCGCTGAAACGCGCGAAAAGGCGCGAGACCGATGAAGGCGGCGATGCTGGCGATATTCGCTATCCTGTGGAAGGATGTGGTGCTGGAACTACGCACGAAGGACATCGTGGTGAGCGCGCTGGTGTTCGCGCTGCTGGTCATCGTCGTGTTCAACTTCGCCATCACGCCCACGCCGCAGACGGTCGCCTTCGTGGCGCCGGGCATACTATGGACCGCGTTCACATTTGGCGGCGTGCTGGGACTAAACCGCTCCATTGCGCTGGAACGCGAGAGCGGCGGCATGCACGCGCTGATGCTCGCACCCGTCAGTCGCGACTTGATTTTCTTCGGCAAGATGCTGGGCAGCCTGCTGTTCATGCTGCTGGTGGAAGTTATCGTCTTCCCCGTATTCGCGGTTCTGTACAACTTCTCGCTGCTGCTGCCGGGTCTGATACCGGTCGCCGCGCTCGCCACCGTAGCGATAGCGACCATCGGCACTCTGTTCTCGGCGATAGCGGCGAACACGCGCTCCCGCGAAGTGATGCTGCCGCTGCTGTTCTTCCCGGTCGTCGTGCCGGCAGTCATCGCGGCGGTCGAAGCATCGACGGCGGTCATACAAGGCGGCAGCCCGTTCGACAGGTGGCTGCCTTTCCTGCTCGCCTTCGACGCGCTGTTCCTCGTCGCATGCCCGTTTGCGTTTCACCTCATCGTTGAAGAGTAGGGCGACATTAACATATACAGGATGTGCAGGATATGTGGGATTGGAATGCGCCTTGTGTGGACCTTGAAACTGTATCAGTTTCAAATCAGGACAAGGATTAGTCTCAATTTGTTTGTAGTG